>JAIRMD010000212.1 GCA_031258915.1 Prevotellaceae bacterium | reverse complement strand
ATAAGCACACATGACCGTACAGGAAGCAAGAGTAAGAGCAGAGGCTTTGCGTAAGGTGGTTAACGAGCATAACCGCCGCTACTACGTAGAGTCGTCGCCTGTCATCAGCGATTTTGAGTTTGACTTGCTGATGGAGGAGCTGCTGGGAATAGAAAAAAAATTTCCGGAGCTGGTAGATGCCGCTTCGCCTACGCAGCGCGTGGGCAGCGACCTCAGCGAAGGTTTTGTGCAGGTGGCGCACCGCTACCCGATGCTATCGCTGGGCAACACGTACTCGGAGGGTGAGCTGCGCGAGTTCGACGCCCGCATCGCCAAAGCGTTTGATGAGGCGTACGAGTACGTGTGCGAGCTCAAGTTCGACGGCGCAAGCATCAGCCTAACCTACGTTGACGGGACGCTGCAGCGCGCCGTAACCCGCGGCGACGGCGTGCAGGGCGACGACGTTACCGCCAACGTGCGCACCATCCGCAGCATCCCCCTGCAGCTGCACGGCGACAGCTTTCCTAAGGAAGTTGAGGTGCGCGGCGAAATTTTGCTGCCCCACAGCGCACTTGAGAGCATGAACCGCGAGCGCGAAAAGCAGGGCAAGGCGCTGTTTGCCAACCCGCGCAACGCAACGGCAGGAACGCTCAAAATGCTCGACAGCAAAGAGGTGGCAAGGAGAGGGCTGGATAGCTTTATCTACTACATGCCGGGCAACGATTTGCCGTTTGCCTCGCACTACGAAAGCTTGCAGGCCGCCCGCTCGTGGGGATTTAAGGTGTCGGAGCATACGCAAAAGTGCGGCGATATTGGCGCGGTTGTCGATTTTATCAGGCACTGGGACGCGGCGCGTAAACGCTTACCCTACGATACCGACGGCGTGGTGATTAAGGTCAACAGCCTTGCGCAGCAGCGGGCGCTGGGCTTTACGGCCAAGACTCCGCGCTGGGCTATTGCCTACAAGTTCAAAGCCGAGCAGGCGCTCACCAAGCTCTTGTCGGTGGACTATCAGGTGGGGCGAACAGGCGCCATTACGCCCGTTGCCAACCTCGATCCGGTAAAGCTGGCGGGCACGGTAGTCAAGCGTGCCTCGCTGCACAACGCCGACCAGATTGCCCTGCTCGACATTCACGTTGGCGACATGGTTTACGTCGAAAAGGGCGGCGAAATTATCCCCAAAATTGTGGGCGTTGACGCTTCGGCGCGCACCGAAAATTTGTTGCCTTTGCAGTACATTGACGTTTGCCCCGAGTGCGCCACGCCGCTGGTGCGGCTTGAGGGCGAGGCCAAGCACTTTTGCCCGAACGAAAACGGCTGCCCGCCGCAAATAGCGGGGCGCATCATCCACTTCGCAAGCCGCAAGGCTATGAACATTGAGGGGCTGGGCGAGGAAACGGTGGAGCTGCTTTACAAAAACGGGTTGGTAAAAAATGCCGGCGACCTGTTCGACCTCCACAAGGCGCAAATTGCAAGGCTGGAGCGCATGGGCGACAAGTCTGCCGAGAATATCCTGCAAGGGCTGGAAAATTCAAAAAAGGTGCCGTTTGCCCGCGTGCTTTTTGCCTTGGGCATTCGCTACGTTGGCGAAACCATCGCAAAAAAATTAGCTGATGCCTTCGGCTCGCTCGATGCTTTACAAAATGCTACGCTGGAGCAGCTGCTTGCGGTGGACGAAATAGGCGAGCAAATAGCTAAAAGTGCATTAGCTTTTTTCGGGGAAGAAAAAAATCAGCTACTTTTGGGCAAACTTAGGGAAGCAGGGCTATGCTTCACCACCGAAAAGCAGCAGCTCGCTTCCAGCAAACTCGAGGGTTTGACCTTTGCCATTACAGGAACAATGAGCCGTCCGCGCGGCGAGCTCAAGCAGCTCATAGAGCGGCACGGAGGCAAGGTAGCAAGCGCCATATCGGGCAGCACCTCGTACCTGCTGGCAGGCGAAAAAGCCGGCAGCAAAATGCAAAAAGCAGAAGCGCTGCGGGTGAAGGTGATTGGCGAGGCGCAGCTTCTGGAGCTGATAGCAAAGTAAACATAGAAAGTAACCATAGCAAAGTAAACCGATGTCTGAAGGAATGCGTAACTGGTTTCGCAAGTATGCGATTGTAAGCCGTAAAAAGCGCCTTGTGCGCAACAAGCAATTTTACTCTTTCGATACGGCCAAAACCGTAGGCGTAACGTTTAAGGTGGAAGAAGGTGTAGTGCCGCCTGAAGTATTTTCGATGCGGAATTTTCTCCTGAAACGAAAAATACGGTGCTCGACTATAGGGTATTGCGACAGCAAAACGCTACCCGACGAGCTGAAGAATATATCTTCTGTCGAGCTGTTCACCCGCACGGATTTGAACTGGTACGGCCGTCCCGTAGCGGAAAATGTAAATAAATTTCTGCAGGGCAGCTATGATATTGTCATAGATTTTTGCCGCGAGGCCGAGAAGTACCCCTACCCGCTGAAGTATATCGTATCTACGGTGCAGGCCTCCATGATTATCGGAGGCGTGCTGTACCCGCGCTGCCCCTACGATTTGATAGTAGATGCGCAGCAGGTGTGCGACACCAGCGGGTACATCGAGCAGGTGAGGCACTACATTTCCATTATTAACCGTCCGCAGGCGATGCAGGAAGCCGGCGAGCAAAGCATAGCATCATAATGGCAAGTAAGCTGACAGGCACCGGCGTGGCTTTGGTAACCCCGTTCGAGGCAAATGGGCGGCGGGTGGACTACGCCGCGCTTACCAGGCTGGTAAATTTTGTGGCCGATAGCGGCGTTAATTTTCTGGTAGCCCTTGGAACGACTGCCGAAACTCCCACCTTGTCCGCCGACGAAAAGAGAGAGGTGCTGGCGTGCATCAAATCGAGCAACGCAAAAAATCTGCCCATTGCGCTTGGCGTAGGCGGCAACAACACTGCCGACGTGCTGGAGCGGATACGCCAAACGGATTTCAGCGGAGTTGACGCTCTGCTTTCGGTTACGCCGTACTACAACAAACCCTCGCAGCAGGGGCTGTACGAGCACTACAAGGCAGCGGCGGCAGCCTCGCCGGTGCCGGTGATGCTCTACAACGTGCCGGGACGAACGGGGGTGAACCTCTCCGCCGAAACCACGCTCCGGCTGGCGCGCGAGGTGAAAAACATTATGGGCATAAAGGAAGCGTCGGGGAGCATGTCGCAGATAAGCTACATTTTGCGGGGCAAGCCGCAGGATTTTGTGGTGCTTTCGGGCGACGATGCGCTCACGCTGCCCCTCATGGCGGTGGGTGCGCAAGGGGTGATCTCGGTGGCGGCAAACGCCCTCCCAGCGCAAATTGTGAGCATGGTGAGGCTGGCAAGCGAGCAAAAATACAGCGAGGCCGCAAAAATACACCTGGCCATGATGCCGCTGGTAGATGCGCTATTTGCCGAAGGCAACCCGGCAGGCGTAAAGGCGGCGCTCTCCATCTTAGGAATCATCAGCAACACTCTGCGCCTGCCGCTGGTGTCGGCAACGGAAGGTTTGAAAAATTCAATAGCGCGGGAACTCTTAAACTAAAAACTAAAAAACTAAAAAACTCACGACTTACAACTTACGACTTACGACTTACGACTTATGACTTAACGACTTACGACTTAACGACTTACGACTTACGACTTAACGACTTACGACTAACATGAACCATAAAAAAGATTTTTTGGATAGCGAAGAAGAATCGTTGATTGGTCGCTATGAGGAGATGCTGGAGCAGGGTCGCCCCTGCTACTTTGACGTGTCCGAATGTGAGGACATCATCGACTACTACGGCGAGCGCTACGAGCTGAAGAAAGCAATGCAGGCCGTCAGCATGGCAGAGCAGCTGCACCCGCTTTCGCTATCCATCCAGCTGATTAAGGCTTCCCTTTTGGCTTTCGGCAGCAAGCCTCGCAAGGCGCTGAGCATTATTGAGCGCCTCGATCGCTCGGAGGTGCTGCATGATTTCGAATTTCTCAGGCTAAACTTGGCCAAAGCGTACGCGCTGCTTTCAATAGGAAAAATTAAAGAAGGGCTGGCACCGCAGCTGGATATTTTGAAGAACAACGCTATCGAAAGCGTTGACAGAGAGCAGGCGATTGCCCTAATTACCGCCGGCTTGCTGGCGCAAGACAAGAGCATGGAGGCAGTACAAAATCTACTAAATATAGAGAAGAAAATTCCGCTTTCGCCTGTGCTGATGGCTTGCATGGCTTCCGCCTGCATGGAGCTGGATGACGTAGAGATGGCGGTAGATTACTACAAGAAAGCCATTGAGCAGAATCCGTTTGACCCCGTGCTGTGGTGCAGCTTGGCCGATATACTTGACGATGCCGACGAGGGAGTAAAAGCTTACGATTATGCCTTACTGCTGGACGAAAAAATGGTGTCGGCCTACGTCGGGAAGGCCGAGCTGCTGAACGAGCAGGGAAAGCTTGATGAGGCCGGAGCGCTGCTGCGCAAAGGCTTGGAGGTGTGCCCCTACGATGTGGACTTGTACGACATGCTGGTGGAGCACTACGAAGAAAAGCAGGATTACGATAGCGCTATGGAGTGCTGCAACAAAATGATAAGCAAAGATCCTTACGACCCTCAGCCGTGGCTAAGCTTTGCCCGCGTGTGCAGCTACATGGAGCGCTACGAGGAAGCGCTTGAGGCGTGCGACGCTGTCATTCAGCTCGATAAAGATTTGAGCGCCGAGGCGTATGAAGCAAAAGCCTCTATTTACATGGCAATGGGTTGGCCCGACAAAGAGCTGGAGATGCTTCAGAAAATGCTGAAGTGCGATGTGCACGACCTTGCTATGGCGTCTGAGGTAGGGATGCTGTACGAAAGCAGAGGCGAAATGGGCGTGGCGCACCAAATCTACGCAGCGGCCATTGACGCCAACCCCGATGAGCCGCAGCTACACCTCAGCATGGCGATGCTGCTGAGCAACATGAACAAGCCGGAGGAGGCGTACTGCTACGCCCTGCGCGCGATGGAGCTGGACAATCAGGATGCAAACGTGTGGTTTGTTTTGGCATCGCTACAGCAGAAGCGGGGAGAGCCGGAGGAAATGCTGCGCTCGCTCAAGCGCTCGCTGACGCGCAGGGAATGCAGCGTGGGCGCTATTGTAATGCTCTACAAGCTGATTGTAGAGGATAAAATGCCCGGCGCAGCGAGCCTGTTGAAGTACGCCGAAAAATGCTGCATGAGCGCTTCCGTTGCTCACCCCCACTACTACATGGCCGCCCTGCATTTTTACCTGCGCGATATGGAAAAATGCCTCGTGAGCTTGTGGCGGGCAATGAGCATGGATGCAGACTGTAGCCTCAAGGTCTTTTTTGAAATTTGCCCTAAGGCAAAAAAAGTTTCTGAAATAAAGAAGTTGCGCCACCTTTACGAGCAAATCAGCAGCGAATAAAATCCTGCGGGCAACCGGCAACCGGCAATTCTCTAACTCCAATTTTTAATTTTCAAATTTTCAAATAAAAAAAATCTGATGCTGGAGCATTTCTCCTCAATTCAGTCCGTAGTGGACTATTTTAACGCCATCAACGTGGTGCACATTTACCTGCTGGTATTTGGGCTGATGGTCATCGAGAGCTCGTTCATTCCGTTTCCGTCGGAAATTGTGATTCCGCCTGCCGCCATGATTGCCGCAGCGCCCGGCTCCAGCCTGAGCGTTGCCGTCATTGTTTTGGTCGGCACGCTGGGCGCTATGGTTGGAGCCTGCATCAACTACTACCTCGGCTGGTTTTTGGGGCGGCCAATCATCCACAAGCTGGCCGATACGCGCTTTGCCCACGCCTGCCTGATAGACAGCAAAAAGATAGAAAAGGCCGAGACCTACTTTGTGAAGCATGGCAACAGCTCCACCTTTGTGGGGAGGTTTATCCCCGGCATCCGCCAGCTGATCTCCATCCCGGCAGGGATTTCGAAAATGAAGGTGGGGGCATTCTTGCTCTACACCCTCCTTGGCACCGCAGCGTGGAGCATTATTTTGGCGGCTGCAGGCTACGCCTGCGGGAAGAATATCGAAATGTTCGAGTCCATATTTCACGAGCTCACCATCGCGCTCCTTGCAGCAGGTGCGCTGTTTGTAGCGTACTTGGTGTATAGCGGGGTGAAGAAAAAAAAGTAGCCGGCGAGCTACTGCCGCTGCATCAAAAAAATGCAGGGACGCTTGTTCAGGTCGGGCATTCCTTTTTTCCATTCGGCCAGCGTCTTTGTAGCAATCAGCTCCGATTCGAGCGTAATATCGGCGGCAATGCACAGCTTGGTGCGCGGGCTGCACGCGCCGATGATGTCGGCAAGGAGCTTGCTGTTGCGGTAGGGCGCTTCCATAAAAATCTGCGTTTGACCTTCGGTCGACAGCCGCTCCAGCCGCTTCAGGCTGCGGATGCGCTCGTCGGATTTTATGGGCAGGTAGCCCGAGAATGCGAATGACTGCCCGTTGAATCCCGATGCCATGAGCGCGAGCAGCATGGACGCTGGCCCCACCAGCGGAACTACGCGAATACCCTGCTCGTGCGCGGCGCTCACCAGCGCGGCGCCAGGGTCGGCCACCGCCGGAACACCGGCCTCCGAAATAACCCCAACATCGAAGCCCTGCAGCAGCGGAGCAAGCAAATGCGGCACCTCTGCAGCGGGCGTATGCTCGTTCAACTCTGCAAATACCAGCGAATCTATCGGGCGCGATAGCTTCAGCCGGCTAAGGAAGCGCCGTGCGCTGCGCGTATTCTCCACCACGTAGCGCGAAATGCGATTGGCAACATCGACCGTACGCTGTGGAAGCACATCGCCTATGCAGCACCCGCCAAGGGTAGAGGGAATGAGGTAAAGTTTGCCGGACACCTTATTTTGTATGATTTATGGCGTAAATTTACGCGAAAAAATTGGAAATATAGAATTTTCATCTAATTTTGCCCCTCCGTATAATGCTTTATGAAGGGTATAAATTATGCATAATAGTAGAGCACAGCTCGCCAACCTGCAGGAGCTACGCGATGAAATTTTTCTGTCGCCGTTGCGAGGTGCCATGCCGCCTTCGGTAGGCGAAGCTATTCTGCCCTTCGACAAACCCTACGGCTGGTCGTCGTTTGATGCCATACGCTACGTGCAGCGGATGGTGCAGCGCGTGACGGGCGAAAAAAAGTTTAAGATTGGCCACGCCGGAACGCTCGACCCGCTGGCAACGGGGCTGCTGGTGATCTGCATCGGCAAGGCTACCCGGCGGGCGGCGCAGCTGCAGGCAGCGCAAAAGGAATACCTTGCCCACGTCTGCCTCGGAGCGGTTACGCCATCCTACGATTTGGAAACGGATATTACCCAAGCTTCCGATTTCCGCAGCATTACAAGAGAGCAGGTGGAGCGGCAGCTTCGGAGCATGTTGGGCGAGCAGCTGCAGGCACCGCCGCAGTTCTCGGCAAAGCAGGTGGACGGGCAGCGCGCCTACGCCCTGGCTCGCAAGGGCATAGCTGCGGATGTTAAGCCCAACGCGGTAACTTTTTACAGCATCGACCTGCAAGACTTTGACCTACCCTACCTATCCATCTTAGTTCGCTGCAGCAAAGGAGCTTACATTCGCTCTTTTGCGCACGACCTGGGCCTGAGCTTGGGCTGCGGGGCGTACCTGCACGGCCTGCGCCGCACGGCCTGCGGCAGCATCTCCATCAAAGACTGCGTGAATGCTGAGCAGCTATCCAGCCTTCCTGCCTCCTTACTTTTGTCCGACATAGCATAAACTGCAAAATTGTCAATAATTACATTAAAACACGAAACAATAATCCCTTTTGCACGTATACCATACGATGGTTTACTATGACCATGTGCGTGCAGATTTTGCCAACATCCATCTGATAGCTAACATAATAAACTCTCTTTTTTTGAAAATGAAACTCTCGCAGTATAAGTTTGCGCTTTCTCCGGATTTGATTGCCAAACATCCAGCTGTTCACCGTGATGAATCCCGATTGCTGGTGCTCCATAGAAAAACAGGAAGAATTGAGCACAAGGTTTTTAAGGATATTCTGAGCTACTATAACGACGGCGACGTTATAGTGCTCAACAACACGAAGGTGTTTCCTGCAAGGCTCCACGGCAACAAGGAAAAAACGGGCGCTCAGATCGAGATATTTTTGCTGCGCGAGCTCAACCGCGAGCAGCGGCTGTGGGACGTGCTGGTTGACCCGGCGCGAAAAATTCGCATTGGCAACAAGCTCTACTTCGGCAACGACGATTTGGTGGCAGAGGTGATTGACAACACCACCTCGCGCGGGCGCACCCTCCGCTTCCTCTTTGACGGCGACCACGAGAAATTCAAAAAAATACTCCATAAGCTGGGCGAAACTCCTATCCCGCGCTGGCTTCGCCGCGAGGTTGCGCCCGAAGACACCGAGCGCTACCAAACCATTTTTGCCAAGCACGAGGGCGCCGTAGCCGCGCCCTTTGCCGGACTGCACTTCAGCCGCGAGCTGATGAAGCGCTGCGAAATAAAGGGAATTAACTTTGCCGAGATAACGCTTCACCTGGGCTTGGGAAGCTTCCGGAATATCGACGTAGAAGATTTGACAAAGCATAAAATGGACTCGGAGCAGCTGGAGGTAACCGAAGAGGCGGCAAAAATAGTAAACGCTGCCAAGCTCGCCAAAAAAAACGTGTGCGCCGTGGGGGTTACCTCGCTCCGCGCGCTCGAAGCCAACGTTACCACCCTCAACACCATTAACCCTTGCAGCGGCTGGACCAACAAGTTCATTTTTCCGCCCTACGAGGCATCCATTCCCAACAGGCTCATCACGACCTTTCACCTGCCCTACTCAACGATGCTCATGATGGTATCGGCCTTTGCGGGCTACGAGTTCATCATGTCAACCTACCACAAAGCTATTAAGGAAAAGTACCGCTTTGGCTGCTACGGCGATGCCATGATGGTAATGGACTAAGGAGGAAAATCTCTCCGCAGAGGGAGTGCGCTACACGTTGTGCTGCTCCATGTTGCCAAACCTCAGAATGCTATCGAGCATATCAACAGCTGCGCGGGCCTCGCGCAAATTTTCATCCAGCTCGGCAGCCCTGCGAAAGTCGTTGCGCGCGCCGCCCAAGTTGCCCTGCCTGCGCTTTTCGATGCCCTGCTCGTAGAGGGTTCTTGCCAGCCTTGCCTTTTTACGCTTCATGCCTCATGCTTCATACCTGTTCACAACGTCGTCGGAGTTAAACTGAAATCCCAGCCGCTTGCCCGTCTGTATTTTAGCGTCCTCTATTTTGTTGTTAATTTGGCCGACGCTCACAATTTTTGCGGCATCGTACGGCGGTACCAGCAGGTCAAAGTTCAGCGAGTACTGTATGGCTGTTTCTGCAATCTGGCGCACGCTGCTCCTGTCGATTACTTCGCTCCCGAAGCTGTGGCACGTGAAGCTCATTTGCCGTTTGCCCTCCACAAAGTAGTGGCTATCTTTGTTGATGAAAATGCGGCCTACTAAGTAGCCCAAGTCGTCCAAGCGGTTGAGGCGGAATGAGTCGGTAAGGAAGTTGTATATGCTTACCATGCCGCAGTAAGTGTTCATTGCGTTTTGCTTAGCGTACGATGTTTTCCAGATGATGTGGCTGCGGTCGAACTGAAAAACGTTGGAGTGCATGCTGAAGACAAGTATATCGCCTGCAACTCTGATTTCGGCCTCGTACTGGCCGCGGTCGCGGTACTCGAGCTTCACGCGCTTATCAACGCCTTGCAGCTCTTCGTTCATCTCGCTGGCGAGCTCGTGCAGCACCTCTTTCACCAGCTGAAAAATTTCAAATGTGTTGTCGTAAACGCGCTGCTTATCCAGCGCCTTTCCCCTTAGCGTTTGTAGAATGTTGTCCCGTAAAGGATCGCTTTCACTGCCATTTTCCATGTATAATTGCATTTAAGTTAGACATAAGTTTACTCTCCGAAAAAATTAAAACGATTTTTTACCGTAAGGTAGCTGATTGGTACACTCGCAGTTATCGCCTTTGGTAACGCCAAAGTACGTGCAGTACCTCTCGTAAAGATCGTAGCGCTTTTGCGCGTGCTCCGATTTTTTGCCGCACTGCGAGGCGTTGATAATGTTGAGCGTAAGCCCAAAGCCCGGCAGCCGGTTGGCGTCGGTGTCCATGCTGCCCGGCTCCCAGCCGCCCACCATCACGTCGTGGCACGAGGGCTTGGGCGATTGCATGGTCATCCAAAACCAAATGGCCGAGCCAAAGGAGACTACGCTATCGGCTGCCAGCAGCTCCGGATTGTTGAGCAGCACGCTCTTGTCGCCAAAGTAGGCGTTGCTGAACTGGCCATAGTTGTAGTTGTAGCTCAGCTGCATGGGGCCGCGACCGTAGTACTCCTTGCCTTCCACAGGCGGGTATTCTTTGTTGGCAACTGAGTAGCTGCGCGTAACGGAGATTTGCTTCAGGTAGCGAAATCCGCCCGTTTCCTGCGTGAGGTGCGCCAAAAATGCCGCCAGCTCTCTGCGGCGCTGGGTTTCGCTGCCCTCGTGCAGAAAGCGCGGAAAATGTTTTGCCGCCTCTACGAGCGCCGCAAGGGAGTAGAAGTCGCCTCTCTCGCCCGCTCTGCGCCCCAAGCGGTTGGGGAAAAGCTCATCCCACATTTCCTCCGAAATCATTCCCCCAAACAGCGCCCCAGAGTGTTGCCCCTGCGCGGCGGCGGCGGAAAGAGAAGAAGACCCCTCAGCCGGCTTAGCGCCTTTTGGGGGTTGCGGCCGCTTATTCGGCTTCTTTGGAGTAGCGGATGCGGGCTGCGGCCCTTTGCCCGGCACCGCATCGCTGCTCTCGCCCTGCCTGATGGTACCGCTGTACGAGCTGTTCCAGCTATCTCGGGATGACTTCCAGCTCTGCGTTTCGTTTTTGCGAAATGTTGCACACTGCGCCAGCATAAGCACGCAGCATACGGCAACGGCTACTTTAGATTTCATTCAAAGTTCAACAATTTTAGATTTAAATTTTAAGCTTCCCATCTCGTTAAATAGCTGAAAAACAGGAAAAAAAAGTAAGGTGTTAATTATTCCGGCACATACAACCATTCATCCGGAATGGGGGTTTCGGGGATGCTTTTGCTTAGAAGCCCTACTTTGAGCGTTTGCCCCATGTGATCCTCGAAGTAGCGCAGGCGCAAGTCGTGGAACCCCGCGTTTAAGGCGACCGTTCCGTAGGCGTACCGCTTGCTGTGCGAGCCGTCGTTGCTGACCACCGGTTGGCCGTCGATGTACAGCGTAGAGCCGTCGTCCGAAAAGGTGTAAAAGCGGTACAGCCCGGTGTCGGGGATTTTTATCCACGT
>JAIRMD010000199.1 GCA_031258915.1 Prevotellaceae bacterium | reverse complement strand
GTGGAGCTGGCGGGAGTCGAACCCGCGTCCAAACAAGGTCTTAATGTGTTTTCTACATGCTTATCAGCTCTTCGATTTTCGAGGCTGCATCAGGCGAGCTGCTGCCGAATGTAGCCCTTATCCCCTAAATTTTCACCGGATATTAAGGGAGTTTACCCAGCTATCTCAAAATTGATGATACCCCATAGGCGCTTGCGTTAATGAGCGGAACGCAGGCGCGGGATACTCGTCGGCAGGCTCCTTGAGCCGCCAATGAAGCTTAAAATCGTCTAACGACTAAGCAGCGAGTGCATAAGAAGGTTCGCCAGTTACGGCTTGCACGTTGATATTAGCGAGCTCCCGTACAACGCTCGGCATGCTTACACCTCAAGTCATCCTGCTGTCAAAGCCAAGCAGCCCCGTTAAGGTATTAAGAGGTACAACGGCGCAAAGGTAGCATAAAAAGCTGGTGATTGCAAGTTTGGGTTAACATTTTTTATGCGCAACGCCGCAAGGTGGCTATAAATTTTTGATTTTTTATTATACTGCTGCCAGCTTTGCAATGATCTCCTGCGGGTGGGCTGCCGTGAATACGAGGCTTCCTGCCACCAGCGTATCTGCTCCGGCAGCTTTGATGCGCGGCGCGTTGGCTAAGGTTACGCCGCCGTCCACCTCAACGTGCGCCGACGAATTTTTTCGCTGCAGCAGCGCACGCGCGCGGCTTACCTTATCGTAGGAATTTTCGATAAAAGCCTGCCCTCCGAACCCTGGATCGACCGACATCACCAGCACAAGGTCGGCAAGGTTGGCAATTTCCTCCAGCGCGCTTGCCGGCGTGTGGGGGTTGAGGGCTACGCCGGCTTTCATCCCCAACTTTTTTATGTGCTCCAGCGCACGGTGCAGATGCGCACACGCCTCGTACTGCACGGTGAGGATATTTGCCCCCGCCGCCTTGAACCGCTCCACGTAGCGCTCGGGCTGCACCATCATCAGGTGCACGTCTAACGGCTTGCGGGTGCACCTGCGCACCGCCTCAAGGATGGGAAATCCAAACGAGAGGTTGGGAACAAACACGCCGTCCATGATGTCGAAGTGAATCCACTCCGCTGCGCTGGCGTTGAGCATGTCAACCTCGCTTTTCAGGTTAGCCATGTCGGCCGACAGAATGGATGGGGAGATTAGCATTGTTGATTTCAGATTTCAGATTTCAGATTTTGCAGATTTTGCAGATTTCGGATTTCGGATTTCGGATTTCGGAAGCCAAAGATAAGGGGACGTTGCGTGCCTCATCTCTCTCAAAGCTTCCACTCCCGCTTGAGCCGCTCCAGCTCTTTGTAGCTCGTCATATCGGGCTGAACGGGGACGACCGATACGTATCCGTTGCTCAGCGCCCACTCGTCGGTGTCGGTGGCGCCGGGCTCGTTGTTGACGTAGCTGCCCGATAGCCAAAAGTATTCTCCGCCGTAAGGGTCAAGCCGCCGCTTGTAGCCTTCGATCCACGTTCCGTTGGCTTGGCGGCAAAGCTTCACGCCTTTTATCTCCGACAGCGGCAGGGCGGGGAAGTTGACGTTCAGGCAGATTTCGTTGCTCAAGCCAAGCTTGAGCGCCTGAAGTATGAGGTTGCTGCCGACGGCCTGCACCGGCGAGAAATCGGCATCGGGAGAGTAGTCCGTCAGGGAAAGCCCCATGGCGGGCGTTCCGTTGTTCAGCGCGGCTTCCTGCGCCGCCGCTATAGTCCCCGAGTAGATTACGCTGATAGATGAGTTTGAGCCGTGGTTGATGCCCGATAGCACAATATCCGGCTTGCTGCTCAGCAGGTGCGTCATGCCCAGCTTCACGCAGTCCACCGGCGTTCCGTTGCAGGCGTACATGTCGACCTCGCTGCTGCTGTCCTGCTCCTCCAGCTTGCGCAGCCGGAGAGGCGTTTTGGTAGTAATGGCGTGGCTTTCGCCTGAGTGCCCCTCCTCGGGGGCTACCACCAGCACGCGCCCTATAGGCTTCGCAATTTCAACCAGCGCACGCAGCCCTTTAGCGCGTATGCCGTCATCGTTGGTTATAAGAATCAGTGGTTTCTGCATGAAAGTTTGGGTATAAAGAGGAGGCAAACTTACGTAAAAAAATCGAATTTTCGCCGCGAATGCGCGAATAAAATTCATTCGCGCATTCGGCGGCGAAAAGAAATTTACGCGCAAGCGTTGAAAAACAAAAGTTAGCGTGTAGAAAAAAAGTGTATTTTTGTAGCCGGATTTTTAGGTCAACGTATAATTCGTAATTCATAATTCGCAATGAAAATATCCTACAGCTGGCTAAAAGACTACATCTGCGCTGATGTGAGCGTAGATGAGGTAAGCGAAATTTTAACCTCCATCGGGCTTGAGGTGGAGAGCGTGGAGGCGGTGGAGAGCGTGAAGGGCGGCCTGCGCGGAGTAGTGGTGGGGCATGTGCTCACCTGCGAGCGGCACCCCGATGCAGACAAGCTGCGCGTAACCACGGTGGACGTTGGCGGAGAGCAGCCGCTGCAAATCGTGTGCGGCGCCCCCAACGTGGCGGCGGGACAAAAGGTGGCGGTGGCAACCATCGGCGCAACCCTGTTCTTTGCCAACGGCGACGAGGTGAAGATAAAAAAATCGAAGCTGCGCGGCGTGGAGAGCTGCGGCATGATTTGCGCCGAAGACGAGCTGGGGCTCGGCGCTTCGCACGCCGGCATTATGGTGCTTGACGCCAGCGCCGAGGCGGGGCAGCCGTTGGCCGGTGTGCTCGGGCTGGAGAGCGATGCTGTTTTTGAAATCGGGCTTACGCCCAACCGCGTTGACGCTGCCTCGCACGTGGGCGTTGCGCGCGATTTGGCGGCGTACCTGACGGTGCACTGCCCCGAAAAGCTGAAGCGCTTTTCCTACCCATCGGTAGAAAACTTTAAGGTAGACAACACCTCTAACCCCTGCAGCGTGAGGGTCGAAAATGTGGAGGCATGCCCGCGCTACAGCGGCGTTACCATTTCGGGCGTGGCGGTGCAGAATTCGCCCGAGTGGCTGCAAAAGCGCCTCAACGCCATTGGGCTGCGCCCCATCAACAACGTGGTGGACGCAACCAACTACGTGCTGCACGAGCTGGGGCAGCCGCTGCACGCTTTTGATGCCGACAAGATTGAGGGCAAAACCGTTGCGGTGAAAACCTGCCCGGAGGGCACAACCTTCAAAACGCTGGACGAGGTTGAGCGTAAGCTCTCGGCGCAGGATTTGATGATATGCAGCGCCGAAAAGCCGATGTGCATTGCCGGCGTTTTTGGGGGAACGGAATCGGGCGTTACGGGCGAAACAAAAAATATTTTCCTCGAGAGCGCCTGCTTTAACTCCGTGTGGGTGCGCAAAACCGCCAAGCGGCACGCGCTCAGCACCGACGCCTCGTTTCGCTACGAGCGCGGCGCCGACCCCAGCATTACGGTAACGGCACTCAAGCGAGCCGCCATGCTCATCAAGGAGCTGGGCGGCGGCAGCATCTCGTCGGAGGTGGCAGACGTGTACCCGCAAGCGGTGGAGAGGAAAAGCGTTGCGCTCACCTTTGGCTACATCTGCGCAAGCATAGGAAAAGCTATCGAGAGCGCCCTCATCGAAAAAATTCTTACCGTGCTGGAGTTTGAAATTACGCGCAGGGATGGCGGCAGCATTACCGTTAGCGCACCCACCTACCGCGTTGACGTTACCCGCCCCTGCGACGTGCTGGAGGAGGTTCTGCGCATTTACGGCTACAACAACGTAGAAATTCCGCAGCGCGTGCGCGCCTCGCTAAGCCACGCCGCCAAGCCCGACAGCGAGCAAATGGTCAACGCAGCGGCCAACCTGCTCTCAAGTCAAGGCTTCAACGAAATAATGTGCCTGTCGCTCACCAGCGCTAAGCGGTACGACGGGCTGACTTCGCACCCGCACGAAAAGCTGGTGAGGCTGCAAAACCCCAACAGCGCAGAGCTCAACGCCATGCGGCAAACCTTGCTGTTTGGCGGGTTAGAGGCTATTGCCTACAACATCAACCGCCGCCAGGGCGATTTGAAGCTCTACGAGCTTGGCAACGTGTACTACAAGCGTGCGCCCACCGGAAGCGTTACCGAGCGCTTTGGCGAGGAGCCCCACCTGAGCCTCTTCGTAACGGGCATGCAGCACAAAAAGAGCTGGAATGAGCCGCAAGCCTTGAGCGATTTTTTCACGCTCAAGCGGCACGCTGAGCTGCTGCTCCAGCGCTTCGGGGTCTGCCTGCACGCGCTGCAGAGCGCCGAGCTGCCCGCCGACGTTTTTGCCGACGGCGCGGCGTACAAGCTGGCAGGCCGGGATTTTCTGTCGATGGGCATCGTGAACAAAAAATTGCGCGATATGTTCGACATCAAGCAAGAGGTTTACTTTGCCGAGCTGCGCTGGCAGGTACTGCTCGGCTTTGCCGCGCGGCAAAAAATCACCTGCACCGAGCTGCCCAAGTACCCCGAAGTAAACCGCGATTTGGCGCTGCTTTTGGACAAAAGCGTAACCTTTGCCCAGCTGCGCGAGGCGGCGCACAGAGCGGAAAAAAAACTGCTCCAAAGCGTCAACCTGTTCGACGTGTACGAGGGCGACAAGCTCCCCGAAGGAAAAAAATCGTACGCGCTCTCGTTCACCCTGCAGGACAGCGAGCGCACGCTTGCAGAGCAGGACATAGAGCGCACCATGGGCAACCTGATAAAAGCGTTTGAAAAGGGCTTTGGAGCGCAGCTAAGAGGGGCAGGATCCTAAGCTAAGCCTTTATCCGAAATCCGAAATCCGAAAAATCCAATGCTCAGCGTAAAAAATTTTGCATCGCTCGTCAAGATTAGCCACACCGTTTTTGCGCTGCCGTTTGCCCTCATCGGCTATTTTTTGGCGCTGCGGGAGGCAGGCGAGCTTCGGTGGGGGGTGCTGCTGCTGGTGGCGCTGTGCATGTTTTTTGCGCGCAACGCCGCCATGAGCTTCAACCGCTACGTCGACAGGCTATTCGATGCCGCCAACCCGCGCACAGCGCTGCGCGAAATTCCACGAGGCGCTGTGCTACCGGAGCACGCGCTGCTATTTTGCATCGCCAACGCGCTGCTGTTCGTAGCTACCACCTTTTTCATCAACCGGCTTTGCCTCATGCTGTCGCCGGTGGCGCTAGCGCTGGTGCTGGGTTACAGCTACACCAAGCGCTTCACGGCGTTGTGCCACTTTGTGCTTGGGCTGGGCTTGTCCATTGCTCCTGTTGGCGCATACATTGCCGTTAGCGGAGCGTTTGCCGCGCCTCCTCTGATGCTGTCGGCGCTTGTGCTGCTGTGGAGCAGCGGCTTCGACATGCTCTACGCGCTGCCCGACGAGGAGTTCGACAGGGGACAAGGCCTGCACTCTGTGCCGGCTGCGCTCGGCAGAAAAACGGCGCTTGGGCTGTCGGCTGCCGTCCACGCGGCGTGCGCCGCAGCGGTGCTGTGGCTGGGAGTTTATGCTATGCCCAACGCGCTCTACTGGGCAGGCGCTGCTATCTTTTTAGGGTGCCTTGTGTACCAGCATAAAATAGTAAGCGTAAATGATATAAGCAAAGTAAACACCGCGTTTGCTGTTGTTAACGGGGCAGCAAGCATTGTTTTTGCATTGTTTTGCATTGTTGGGTTAGTGCTATTTTAATGCCTTTAGCACCAATATGTTTTACGTTATGTTAAATTGAGTT
>JAIRMD010000123.1 GCA_031258915.1 Prevotellaceae bacterium | reverse complement strand
TCCCAGTCGCTGCCTTTGATAGCCTCAAGGCTGGCGGGGATGTCGCGCTCCCACGTTTGGTCGTAGTCGTCAATCAGCTTTCCGTTGCTGTCGTAGTGTCGCTTTCCGTAGTCGTCGGCACGGAATCGGCTGCCGATAATCAGCCCCGGGCGCATTGCGCGGAGCTTTAGCCCCAGCGTATCAGCCCAAGGCGCTTCCTTTACCCAGGCTTTGTCCCACGTGCCGTCGAACCAAAGCCCGCGAACGTCGGGGTAGCGCGTGAGCAGCTCGGTGAGCTGGTTGGCGGTAAAGGTCTTGAACTCCTCGTATGCGGCAACTTCCTCCGGCGTTTGCGGCGGAGCAGCGCGGTACCCCTTGTGGCTCCAGTCGATGATGGAGAAGTAGAGGTGCACGTCTATGCCTTCGTCGGTGTAGGCTTTTACAATTTGCCCCACGATATCCTTCTTGTAGGGGGTGTTTGCCACAGTGTAGCCGGTGTACTTACTCGGCCAGAGGCAAAATCCGTCGTGGTGCTTGGTGGTGAATATCATGTACTTTACGCCCATGTTCTTTGCCTGCTTTGCCCAGCGCCGCGCGTCGAAGCTCGCGGGGTTGAATTGCAGGTAGAGGCTGTCGTAGGCGCTCTTGGGCATTTCGCTCCACGAGCGTATCCACTCGGCAGCGCCCGGACAGTACTTGCCGTTCCAGTGCCCTCCGGGAATGGCGTACACGCCCCAGTGGATGAACTGCCCCAGCCCGTGCTCGCGCCAACGCTGCATGTCTGCGTCGGTACGCCTGCCCGTGCGGTGCGCTCCGTGCTTGAGAGGAATGGTATCGGTAGCCTGTGCGCTGCCATGTAGCAGGGCAAAACAGCATAAGGTGGTAAAAATGATTCTCATGTTGAAGTAAAGAATTAAGGTTGTTGTTGACACTATATTCATCTGCTTGCTGCTGAGGTTGTTTTGTTATTAAAATTAGGTGTAAATTAGGTTTTTTGCGCCACCAATTTATTCATTTTTCACTTTTCACTATTCACTAATCCCCACGTGCTCCTCTGTTTTCTTTGCGCCCTGCGCGGGGGCTGCGTTCTGCGGAGGCTTCGGGTTGTAGCTCCAAGCGATGCTGTCCGCGTAAAGCTGTTCGCCTCGCGCAGCTTTTGCCGCTATGGTATTTTGTCCCTCTTGCAGGGTTACGTTTTCAAAGATGTAGTGCACCGCCGTTTCGCCCTGCGCGTACTTCTCCACCGGCGCGCCGTTGACGTACAGCGTTGGCGCTCCAACGTTGGAGTAAACGGTAACGGGCGTTACCCTGTTCACGCGCTCGCTGGCGCGGCGCTGCGTGATGTAGAGCACCGGCTCACGGCTCCAGTTGGCCTTGTACCAGTAGAAGGGATCTTTCTTCACCTTGCGGTCAAAGGTTACCAGCCCCTTCATGTTTCGCGCCGGCACACCACCCTGAGCGGAGGCGGGCGTAGCAAAGTCGAACATGTTCCAGACGTACGAGGCCAGCAGGTAGGGATGCTTCGAGATAACGCCCCAGTGCACCTCGTGGAACTTGGTAGCGAACGTTTCGGGGTAGAACTGCGAGAAGTACCGCCCGTGGTTTGCCACCTGCTCCTCCTGCTGCAGGACGTTTGCCTCTGCGCCGTACTCGGAAAATATCACCCGGTGGCGGGGGTATTCCCGCTCCATCTTTTCCACCCAAGGCTTTACGTCGCCAATCTCTCCGCCGTACCAGCCAAAGTAGTGGTTGATGCCCTGCACGTCGGCGTTGAGGTTTGCGGGCTGGTTGAGGGCGCTGTGCCCGTTGACGGAGGCGGTGTAGCGGTAGGGGTCTTCGCTCTTGGCGAGGTCGTGCAGCTCGGCGGTGAGCGCCACCGTGTAGGGGTAAGGCGTGTAAACCTCGTTGTGCAGCCCCCAGATGTATATGGATGGGTGGTTGTAGTTTTGCCGTATCAGCTCCACCAGCTGCAGCCGTGCGTTGTCGGCTTCCTGCGTCGATACCCTGTTCACGAAAGGTATCTCCGCCCAGGCCATCAGGCCCAAGCTGTCGCAGAGGTCGTACACGCGCTCCGCCTGCTGGTAGTGGGCAAACCGGACGGTGGTTGCGCCTATCTCCCGGATGAGGCTGAGGTCGGCGTTGTGATGCTCGTCGGAGAGGGCGCTGCCCAGCTGCCACCAGTCCTGATGCCGGCAAACGCCGTACATGGGCGTTTTCTTCCCGTTGAGGTACATTCCGTCGCCCGCCCGCAGCTCAAAGCGCCGCAGGCCGAGGGGCTGGGTAACCTCGTCTACCACCGTATCGCCGGCAACCACCTGCACCACCACCCTGTAGCGGTAGGGGTCTTCGCGCCCCTGCCACAGGCGAGGGTTTTTGAGCGTAAGGCGGTGCACAAAAAGCTGCCTGCCCTGCGGCAACACCTCCTCCACCGAGCGGACAGCAGCCTTTACCTTCCCGTCGACCTCGTAAACGGTGGTGCGCAGCGTGATGCGCTGCGCTGCGGTGCGCCTGTTCTCCATCTTAACCTTCACCTCCAGCGACGCTTCCTTTTGCGAAACGTTCGTTTGGCTGAGGTACACGCCCGGCGAGGCGAAGTCGGTTACGGCAATGCCAACCGTTTCGGTAGCGATGAGCTCCACCGGTCGGTAAATGCCGCCGTAAACGCCAAAGAGGGTGTTGTTGACGGGTATCACGTCCGGTCGCGGCGCGTTGTCGGCTTTGACGAGTATTTCGTTTGCCTGCCCGTGCCGGAGCAGGGTTGTTATTTCCACCGCAAAGGCAGCGTATGCGCCCTTGTGCCCGCCGGCGTATTGACGGTTGACGTACACTTCGGCTACCGCCCCTACCCCGCCAAAGCGGAGGAATACGCGCTTGCCTTTTAGCGCGGCATCGGGGGTATAGGTTTTCCGGTAGTAGGCTTCACCGGCGTAGTAGTCGTTTTTGGCGGTTTGCATGTCGCGGGCGTTCCACGTGTGGGGCAGCTGCACGGGCTTCCACCCGTCGCCGGATGCTTCGCCAAACAGCGCCTCGCCAAACAGCACCTTGTCGGCGGCAAACGGCCCCTTCCTGAACGTCCACCCGTCGTTGAACGGCTCAACGCTTCGCCCCGCAAAAGCCTCTCCGGCAAGCGCCAGCAGCACCGCCAGCGCCGAAATTCTCTTTACCATCATTTTTAATGCCTGAATATTAATGCCTGAATATTTCTGTGCAAATTTAGCCTTTTATCGCTACGGCTTTTTACTCTTTTCTGCTTTTATTTTGCTATAATCATCTTTTTTTGGTGCATGGTGTCCGCAGAGCTTACTTTTTTTACCCGCATGCTGCACAGATTCACCACAGATTTTTTTTTCAAAAAAAAATTTGCCATTTCAAAAAAAGATTTCTACCTTTGCTGCCGAAATTTTGGTGCGCCGTTTTCCCGTCCGGGAAAGCAGCGCTGAAAAGGGAATCAGGTGCAAATCCTGAACAGACCCGCTGCTGTAAGCTTCAGTAAGGGTCTTTGCTCGAATACTCAGCTCCACTGTTCCGCGTGAGGAATGGGAAGGAATAGGGCAAA
>JAIRMD010000036.1 GCA_031258915.1 Prevotellaceae bacterium | reverse complement strand
CGGCGCCCTGCGCCAGCAGGCGTTTTGTAAGCGTCAAGTAGGCTGCTACAGCGCCCGTAGCCTCCGCAGCATAGCCCGCTTTTTTGGCAGCGGCCGCCAAATCGGGCAGGGATGCAGCCGAGCCGACGCGCCCCAGCGCATACCACACAGCGCCTTGCAGCTGGGGATCTGCGCTGCCGGACTGTTCCTTCAAGATTTTTTCGCCTCCGGCGGCTTGCATGTAGCCAATGGCGCGAACCACATTTTCTTTTTGCTTGCTGCTCAAAGCGCGGTTTAGCGCATCCACAAGCGCTTGCCCCGCTGCCGGGCTGTGGATAGCCGCCAGCGCTACTGCGGCCGGGCTGCTCAAGTATTCGTCGCTCAGGAAAGAGGACAGCTTGCCGACGGATTCATCTCCTCCGGCTATTTCCAGCTGACGGATAACAAAAGCTTTCGCCTCTTTATCCCGAAGCTGGTCTATCGCATTCAGGTAAGCGTTTGCGACCGTAAGGCGGCTGTTGCGCTGCTCTTGCGCCGAAACAAAGTGGGTCAGCCCGCTCACCGCGAGCTCAACTTTGGCTTTTCTTTCATCCGAAATTTCCAGCATTTTCACCAGCTGAACAATGCCGTTTTCTCCGGTGGAGAGCAGGTCTTTTTGCTGTTGAGCATAGAGGGCTTTGTCTTGCGCGGGAACCTGCGCCAATACGTCGGCAATAACGGTAGTCGCTGTCCTGTTGGCGGGGGATTGGGCGCCAATGCTGCCGGCGCATAGCAATAAGGTGGGAAGTAATAAAAATATCTTTTTCATTTTTCGCTGTTTTTTTTACAATTAAATATTCCAAGGCGAGCGCATGGGTGGGTTTAGTAGGCGGTTGGCGGCATCATCGTTGATAAACTCCAGCTTCACCGGGTCAAACTGTAGGGTTCGGTTCAGCTGCAACGCTACCACACCCATGTTGACAACCGTAGCGGAGCGAAATCCGTTTTGCTCATTGAGGGCAAACGGTTTTCGTGTCCTCACGCTTTCCAAGAAATCGGATACCTGCGCTTCCGGCTCCGGATAGTCCGCCAACTTTTTTTCCCAGTTTGGAACATCGCAAACAAAGTTTTTGTAGACATTTCCTTTGGGGCCGGCAATGTATGGCGTTTCCGGATTACCGTAATCGCCTCCCCAGAGGACAATTTGGCACCCGTCTTCGTACGTATAAGTGATGGAGCGCCACGTTCCGATAGCATCAGGGTGCTGCTGCGGAGCGTCTACCTCCACTTTTACCGGGCTGGTGTAGTCCTTACCGAGGATGTACTGTACAGGATCGATGTAGTGTTGCCCCATATCTCCCAGTCCGCCGCCATCGTAATCCCAGTAGCCGCGAAAAGTTTGGTGTACGCGATGCGCATTGTAGGGTTTGTAGGGCGCCGGTCCCAGCCACATGTCGTAGTCCAGCGCTGCGGGAATGGGCTGTGGCTCGAGGTATTCTTTGCCTACCCAGTAGAATTTCCAGTCGAAACCGGTGTGCTTACTGATGGTTACCTTCAACGGCCAACCTAACAAGCCGCTTTGCACCAACTTTTTCAGGGGTTTTACGGGCGTTCCCAAGCCGTAAAAATTATCCGTAAACCGAAACCAAGTATTGAGCCGGAACATCCGCCCGTTTTGTCGAACGGCTTCCATTACCCGTTTACCTTCTCCGATAGTGCGCGTCATAGGTTTTTCGCACCAAATGTCTTTGCCGGCTTTGGCCGCTTCGACCGACATAATGCCGTGCCAGTGGGGAGGCGTGGCAATGTGCACTATATCCACATTTTTGTCCCAAATCAGGTCGCAGAAATTGTGATAAGCGGCAAGCTTGCCTTCTACCAGACTTTTGCCCAATTCCAGGTGGTTTTTGTCCACATCGCAAACGGCAACAAGCCGCGTGCCGACATAATTGGCATGGCCGCGCCCCATAGCGCCAACGCCGATAATACCTTTGGTCAGCTGGTCGCTGGGGGCAATATAGCCTTTTCCCAGCACATGACGAGGAATGATTGTCAAGCCGGTCAGACACCCCAGCGTTTTTAGAAATTCTCTTCGATTTGTTTGCATAATTTTTATTTAAATGAAGCTACTAAATTCATCTGTACGAAGCCATAAGCATAAAATCAATACATCTATACGGAATGAAAAAACACGAAGGCGTTGATTCTTATTAATTTGTAAAAACAATGATTGTTATAAAATCTCATATTCAACAAATCAAACAACTTGTGGAAGTTGTATTTATAATTTTCTGAATTTACAAAGATAGCCTATCGAAGTCTTGAAGGTGCTATAAAAATGATTAATATGTTGTAATTTTTGATATTTTTTTTTGATGAGAAGATATGAAGTATTTTTATGATGTATGATGTATGATGTATGATGTATGATGTATGATGTATGATGTATGATGTATTGCGTGCGCCAGCCTATTATACAACTCAAGTTTCCCACCGTCGGAGAATGTGGAACGTCCTGAAAGGACGTAATTTTCATCACCGCAGGTCAACGACCTGCGGGGGGAGATACCCCCCCGCCGCCTCCTGCCTGAAAGGCAGGACTTCCGAGACGACGGTAAGCAACGGGTATGCGCTCCGCAGGTTGTTGACCTGCGGTGATGAAAATCCTGCCTTTCAGGCAGTTCGACGCTGGGTGTATGCGCTCCGCAGGTCGTTGACCTGCGGTGATGAAAATCCTGCCTTTCAGGCAGTTCGATGCTGGGTGTATGCGCTCCGCAGGTCGTTGACCTGCGGTGATGAAAATCCTGCCTTTCAGGCAGTGCGGTGCGGGGCGTATGCGCTCCGCAGGTTGCCCGCCTGCAGCTACGAAAGTCCTGACTCTTGGGCAGAAATCCTTGATGTCTGCTCGGAAATGACGGAAAACGGCGCTACGCGCTTATCTAAAACTCAGGTTATCTGTTTAGAAACTTCTAAATACGTAATCGCTAATTTACTCATTATTATGATTTTACAATTTTGTTTGTTTTATAATCATTTGTTTTTATGACATTTAAAAAACAGGGGAAACTTCAATTATACAATATCTCATACTTTATGCATCACACCTCACACCTCATACCTCATACCTCATACCTCATACTTCATACTTCATACTTCATACTTCATACCTCTTTTCGATGCTCATTCCAAAAATTTCATGTATATTTGCAGGGAGAAAAAAAATATCGGCATAAGCTCAACCCATAATTACTTGGCGGGCGTCATATCAACAACTTTAGTACGACAGAACGTAGTGATAGCAGCAATAATATACAAACCAACAACGAATAGTATAAGTTTATGTCAAGTTTTTTTGGGAAAACATGGTGGGGATTGCAATGGCTAAACTCTCTGGCAAACATTGATAACAGCAACCGCCTGCCTCGCGGCAGCGCATACGCCAAAAAGGGCGCCGTTAAATCGCTCGAAATTCGCGGCAACGCGATACTCGCGCAGGTGCAGGGAACTTTTCCAAGCCCTTACAAAATAACAATTACCGTTCCGTCGTTTTCCGAAAAAGAGGTGAAAGCGCTGGTGGACGGGCTTGTTGAAAAGCCCGTCGTCATATCAAAGCTGCTCAACCGCGAGCTCGACCCCGAAGCGCTGCGGATTGCCGAGCAAAAAGGGCTGAAAGTTTTCCCCCGGCGCTGGAGCGATTTTAGCATGAGGTGCAGCTGCCCCGATTCTGCCGTGCCCTGCAAGCACCTTGCCGCAGTCATTTACAAGATTAGCGCCGAAGTTGACAACAACCCTTTCCTCATTTTTCAGCTGCACAACGTCGACTTACCCAAAGAGCTGGAGAAGGTAGACGTTCACGTGCTCACCGGACAATCCGAAATTCCGTACCTTGCGGAGGCGCTTGGGCTGCCGGACGGCAGCAGGTCGAAGGGCAAAGAGCCGGCGCCGTCGGCAGAGCAGCCTCCGGTTGTCGGCGAGGCGGTGCTCCGCTCCGTCGATTTCTCCGTGCTCACCCCCACCGCCGAAGCGCTGGCGCAGCTGCTGCCCGACGCTCCGGTATTTTACCGGCAGGCGGGAAATTTTAAGGAAAAATATACGGCCATGCTGAACAAGGCCGGGAGAAACGCCCTGCGCATACTCGGCAACAAAGCCTCGCTCGGCAATTTCTTCCACCCCTCGCCCGCCGCGCCGCGACAGGCTGCGGCAGGGAAGGCGGACGAAAGCCTTATCAGCCCGAGCACAAGCATACAGCTGTCGGTTGACGGCGAAAACAAAACAACCGTCCTGCTCAACGGCGCAAAAGCGAAGACCTCGCTCGCAGAGCTCATCCCGGCGCTCTGGGCAATACCCTTGTCGCGCCTGTACGACTACCACCCGTCGGTGGCGGCGCTGCACACGCTGCTGCTGTACTCCGTCAACCTGATTGCCAACGGCGCGGTAACGCCGCAAATCGTCAAGTCCGGCGGAAAGCAGTACGGCATCCGGTGGCTGCCGGCAATGCTCAGCAGCGAAGTCCGCTCGCTCACGGAAAAGCTGGAGCCGCTAACGCCGCCAAGCCTGCTGCTGTGGAACGAAAAAACGCCGATAGACAGGGACAAGGCCGCAGGCGCCACTTCGTCGCTGCTCAACGTCCTGCTGCACCGCCTGACCGACGGACACGGCAGCGACCTCTTTCTCGACCTGTTCTTTGGCGGCGTCGGCTACGCATTCAGCGCGCCCGGAGAGGAGGCGCTACCGGGCGGCATTAGCGCGTGGCTACAGCGATACTACATTACGCGGGGGCAATATCGCCTGGGCATTGTGGTAGATGAGCAGGGAAACGACAACTTCCGCGTAAACATTAACGTGAGCGACAGCGAAAATCCGCTCAGCAAGCCAACGCCGCTCAGCGATATACTAAGCCTTAAAAAGTACAGCAAAATCCGCTTCAAGGTGCTGCAACCGCTGGCGCTGCTCAGCCCGTTCATCCCCGGCCTTGACCGCTACATCAACGCAAAGGGCGAATCGGAAATTGTGATGGGCAACGCAGCGTTCACGCAATTTCTCATGCAGGCCATTCCGGTTATCAACCTGCTCAACATTAACGTGCTGCTCCCAAAGTCGCTGCGGGAGATACTGCGCCCCAAGCCGAGCGTGCAGGTGCGGCAAAAAGGAAAGGACAACATCGGATTTATGTCGATGGAAAAGCTGCTCGACTTTGAGTGGCAGGTTGCCCTCGGCGACACGGTGATGAGCGAAACCGAGTTTAAGGCCATCCTGAAAAACAGCGCAGGCCTCATCAAGTACAAGGCGCAGTACATCTACGTTTCGCCCGAAGATCTGAGCAAGCTGCAAAAGCATTTTTCTGCGGCAAAGCCCCTCTCACCCTACGAGCTGCTGCGCGCCGCCCTAAGCGACGACTACTACGGCGCAAGGGTAAACCTGACAAACGACGTAAAAGCGCTGATAAAAGAGCTTACCCTCACGGCAGAGATAGCGCTGCCCGAGGCGCTGAATGCGCAGCTCCGACCCTACCAGCTGCGCGGTTTTTCGTGGATGTACCGCAACGCCAAAATCGGCTTCGGAAGCATCATTGCCGACGATATGGGGCTGGGAAAAACGCTACAGGTGCTTGCCTTCCTGCTGAAGCTGAAGGAGGAGGGGGCGCTGAAAAAGAAAAAAGCCCTGGTGGTTGCCCCAACCGGACTGCTCGCCAACTGGCAGGCAGAGGTGGAGAAGTTTGCCCCCTCGCTCGACGTGGCGCTCTACCACGGCGCAAAGCGGGCGCTGGAAGAAAAGGAGGAGGAAGAAGAGGGCAAGTACGACGTGCTGCTCACCTCCTACGGCGTTGTGCGCAGCGACGTGCTCACGCTGAAAAAGAAAAAATGGAGCGTGGTGGTCATTGACGAAGCGCAAAACATAAAAAACTACGAAACCGCCCAGAGCAAGGCCGTCAAAAGCATTCCGGCGGCAACGTTTATTGCCATGAGCGGCACGCCGGTGGAGAATCGCCTGAGCGAGCTGTGGAGCATCATGGACTTTTGCAACCGGCACTTCTTGGGAAACCTCGCCGAATTTCGCGAAACCTTTGCCACCCCCATCCAAAACCGGCACGACGTTGCCGCCGCCGGAAAGCTCAAAAAGGTTATCGCCCCCTTCATGATGCGCAGGCTGAAAAGCGACAAAACCATCATTAGCGACCTGCCGGATAAAATAGAAATCGACAGCTTTGCCTACCTTACAAAAGCGCAGGCAGGGCTATACGAAAAAACGCTCCACGAAGCCATGAAAGCCATAGAGGACGTTGAAAAAACCGACCGCCAATCGCTGTTCATGCGGCAGGGCTTGGTGCTGCAAATGATCTTGGCGCTCAAGCAAATTTGCAACCACCCCACCAATTTTTTGAAGAACAACGTGATGGACGCACGCATTTCGGGCAAAATGGACTTGCTGTTCGACAAGCTGGACGGCATCATGGAGACCAACGAAAAAGCGCTTATCTTTACGCAGTTCACCGAAATGGGCAACCTGCTGCAACGCTTCATCACCGAACGCTTCGGCAAAAAGCCGCTGTTTCTGCATGGCGGCTGCTCCCTCAAGCAGCGCAAGGTAATGGTAGAAGATTTTCAGCACAGCGCCGCCGACAAGCTGTTTATTCTCTCCCTAAAGGCCGCCGGCACAGGGCTGAACCTCACGGCTGCCGGCCACGTTATCCACTACGACCTCTGGTGGAACCCCGCCGTAGAGGCGCAGGCCACCGACAGAGCCTACCGAATAGGACAAAAAAACAACGTGATGGTACACCGATTCATCACCAAGGGAACCTTCGAAGAGCGCATCAACGAAATGATACAGCGCAAAAAGGAGCTCGTAAACCTCACCGTAGATTCCGGCGAAAGCTGGATAGGCAACCTCAGCAACAAGGAGCTCAGGAGCATATTTGAGCTCAGGTAGCCCCCATCCGACACAACGCGCTCCTATCGGGATGTGAGAACGAATACACTTGCGGAAGTTGAATACATAATATTCAACAAAGTATGTTTTTATATCAATAGAATATGGACGCTACCAAAATTTACAACGCATGAAAAAAATACTTTCCATTCTGTCCGCGCTGCTCTTCGGCAACCTGTTGGCGGCGCAAATATCCACCGGTTTGCAGCTTCACTACTCGTTTGAGGCGGATGCCGACGATGCAACCCTTGTCCGCAATGCGGCGGGTAGCGGCTACAACGGCATTCTGGTCGGCGGCGCTGCCCTCAAAAAATTGAAAGATTTCAACGTCGTAGCCCTTGGCAGCAGCAACGGATACGTGGATATGGGCGTTGAGACCGGCAATTTGATAGCTTCCTTAGAGGATTTCTCCATTGCCACCAACCTGTACATTGAGGCGGGGTCGTCCATCACGGGCAACGGCAACTTTGTTTGGGCTTTTTCGACCGGCAGCGCGTGCACGCAAACCGATGGAAAATATGTTGCCTACCGCGTGAACGCGCAGCGATACGCCCAATCCACCGGAGGCTGGGGAAGCGAAAGAGTGGGCATCGAAAAAGGCGCTGCCGCCACAAAGGGCGTATGGCAGCACATCGCCTACGTGCAATCCGGCAGCGTCGGAACTCTTTTCCTGAACGGTGAGGCGCTGGCAACCGGAGCGGCTTCTCTTTGCCCGAAAGATATAGGGCAAGCCACGCTGTATAACTGGATAGGGCGGCCGCATTTTTCGTCGGATGCCTACCTGCAAGGCGCATGGCTAAACGATTTCCGTATATACAACCGCGCCTTAACCCCCTCCGAAGCGGCGCAGCTGGCAGCCAATACCGATGCGCTCAATGCCGCCTACGCCGAGCAAAT
>JAIRMD010000027.1 GCA_031258915.1 Prevotellaceae bacterium | reverse complement strand
ACCAGCGAGAGCTTGCCGTTCTGCTCTTTTATTTTGAGCTGTAGCGGCTTTTGCGCTATCCGCTGCATGATGGTCTCAAATATAGCGCTTTTGTAGTAGGGGCTGAGCTGGTTGCCTACAAAGTAGGCGACCATGAGGCTATTTTTCAGGATGATTTTCTCGAACCCCAACAAAACTGCGGCCTGCCGCAGCCGGACCACGTTGAGCAGCTCCCCGGCTGGGGGCGGCATGGCGCCAAAGCGGTCGGTCATGCGGGCGTGGAAGGCGGCTATTTCGGCTTCGCTTTGCAGGTTGTCCAGCTCGCGGTACAGGCGAATTTTTTCGGCCATGTTGTTCACGTACGAGTCGGGGATGAGCAGCTCCATGTCAGTTTCGATGGCGCAGTCGGGTAAGGGAGTCCACGCCGCGTGGCGCGGCGGCTGCGGCGGCGGCGGGCGATTGGCGAGGGGCTCGGCTGCTTCGGCGGGGTGGTCGCCGCCTTCGGGCTGCTGGCTGGCCGCCCACTCCTCGTCGCGCAGCTCGGCGAGCGCCTCGTTGAGAATTTTTTGGTAGGCTTCAAACCCCATCTCGGCAATGAAGCCGCTTTGCTCGCCGCCCAGCAGGTTTCCGGCCCCGCGAATATCCAAATCCTGCATGGCAATGTTGAATCCGCTGCCGAGGTCGGAGAACTCTTCGATGGCGCGTAGCCTCCGCCGCGCCTCGCTGGTGAGCGACGATACCGGAGGCGCCAGCAGGTAGCAGAACGCCTTGCGGTTGCTTCGCCCTACGCGCCCCCGCAGCTGGTGCAGGTCGCTTAGCCCGAACTGGTGCGCATGGTTGATGATGATGGTGTTGGCGTTGGGGATGTCGATGCCATTCTCGATGATGCTGGTGGCGATGAGCACGTCGTATTCGCCCATGATGAAGTCCACCACGCGCTTTTCCATTTCGTTACCCTCCATTTGCCCGTGCGCAACGGCTATCTTTACGCGGGGGCAGATTTTGCGTATTGTTTCCTCTATCGACAAAATATCCTGCACGTGGTTGTGGACAAAGAACACCTGCCCGCCGCGCGCCGCCTCGTACTCTATGGCTTCGCGGATGGCATCCTCGCTGAAGGTGTGCAGCTCGGTGGCTATGGGCTGCCTGTTGGGCGGCGGGGTTTGTATGATGGAGAGGTCGCGCGCGCCCATGAGCGAGAACTGCAAGGTGCGCGGGATGGGCGTGGCGGTTAGCGTCAGCGTATCGACGTTGAGCCGCAGCTTCCGCAGCTTTTCCTTTGCCGCCACCCCGAATTTCTGCTCCTCGTCAATGACGAGCAAGCCCAAATCCTTGAACTTTACGGCGCTCCCGAGCAGCTTGTGCGTACCGATGATGATGTCGATTTTTCCTGCGGCCAGCTCGGCGAGTATTGTTTTTGCTTCGGTAGCACCTGTAAACCGGCTCAGGTACTCAATGCGGCACGGGAAGCTGTGCAGCCGCCTGCAAAACGTTTTGTGGTGCTGTAGGGCGAGGATGGTGGTAGGCACCAGCACCGCCACCTGCTTGCTGTCGGTAACGGCCTTGAACGCAGCCCGCATGGCCACCTCTGTTTTGCCGAATCCCACGTCGCCGCACACCAGCCTGTCCATGGGGGTTTCGTCCTCCATGTCGGCTTTTACGGCCTGCGTTGCTTTGAGCTGGTCGGGGGTGTCCTCGTAAATGAACGAGGCCTCGAGCTCTTGCTGCAGGTAGGAGTCGGCAGAAAACGCAAACCCCTTGGTGTTTTTGCGCTGAGCGTAGAGCGCGGTGAGGTCTTTGGCAATATCCTTTACTTTGCTCTTGGTGGCGTTTTTGAGGCGCTGCCATGCGCCTGTTCCCAGCTTGTACACTTTGGGCGGCTCGCTGTCCTTGCCCTTGTAGCGCGATATGCGGTGCAGCCCGTGCACGCTGACGAAGAGCACATCGCCGTCTCTGTACACGAGCTTTATGAACTCGTGAGGCTTTTCGTTTACGGTCTGCTTCACCAGCCCGCCGAACACGCCCACGCCGTGGTCGATGTGCACCACGTAGTCGCCCATTTGCAGCGAGTTCAGGTCTTGAATGGTTAGCTGCTCGCTCTTGTCGGGGGCGCCGTGCAGCTTGTAGCGGTGGTAGCGCGCAAAAAGCTGGTGGTCGGTGTAGCAGCATATTTTTGCGTCGCCGTCCACAAAGCCCTCGTGCAGCGCCACCGGCACCTGCTCAAGCCCTTTGGCCTCGCCGCTGATGCTGGTGAGGATGCCGGCTATGCGCTCGGCCTGCAGCAGGCTGTCGGTAAGCAGGAGGGTGTCGAACCCCTTATCTTTGCTCTCCTTGAGGTTGGCGGCCAGCAGGTCAAAGTTTTTGTTGAAGGCAGGCTGCGGCGTGGTGTTGAAGCGGCAGTGGGCGGACGACTCGGCGGCGCTACCGGACGGCGCTTCGCTTCCCACAGCAAAAAGCACGCAGCGAAGCTTTCGCAGCGCCTCCTCAAAATCTTCCCCACCGATGCTCATGCCCTCCGCTGCGCCGCGCTGCGCGGCTATCCTGTGGGCGGCAAGCCGGACGTTGCTTATCCAAGCGGTGGCGCTGATGCCCTTACCGCCGGTGTGCGCTTGCATGAAGTCAAAGAGCGAGACGTTGCTGCCGGGCGTAGCGTTGCGCCGCAGGTTGGGGATAATCTCCACCGCGCTGCACTTAGCGTCGGAGAGCTGCGTGTTGATGCTGAAGCTGCGGATGCTCTCCACCTCGTTGCCGAAAAAGTCAATGCGGTAGGGCTTGTTGTCGGCAAACGAAAAGACGTCGACAATGCTTCCGCGCACGGCAAACTGCCCCGGCTCATACACAAAGTCAACGCGCTCAAAGCAGTACTCCAGCAGCGTTTCGCGGGTAAACTCCAGGCTGATTTGCTCGCCGGCGTGCAGCTTCAGCGTGTTCTTTTGCAGCTGCTCGCCCGACGTTACCATTTCGGCGATAGCCTCCGGGTAGCTCACCACGCAAAGCGCGCCGCTGCTGTCCATTGCAGCAATCTGCGCAAGGGCGGCGGTGCGCTGTATGGCGGAGGAGGCATCCTCCTCGCCGTGCTGCATGTTGCGCCGGTAGCCGGAGGGGAAAAACAGCACGCCGCGCCCCTCGCGCAGGTTGTAGAGGTCGTTGTAGAAGTAGGCGGCCTCCTCGCGGTCGTCGAGCACAAACAGGTGCAGGCCGCCCAGCTGCCTTACGGCGGCGGCGCCCAGCAGGCTTCGCGCAGAGCCGGCCAGCCGGCTGGCGTACAGCGGAGCGCCGCCGGCGCTCCGCAAGTGTTCGCACAAATACGTAAATCCGGCTTGCGCTGCAAACCGGTCAATGAGATTTTCGGCAGTCATGTAGCTATAGCGGCTGAGGATGCTATGCGGCTCAGCGGGTGCAAAGGTAGCATTTTTGCTTGTACTTAGGATACTTTTTTTGCGGAAAGTGCAGAAAATTGCTTAGCCTACGGCGTAGCGTTACCCTCAAAGCTCTCAGGGTAGTGTACCTCGTAAATCATGGCGGGTTCGCTGTCGTCGCCGCCAATTTGGTGAATTTTACGAAAAGTGCCCGGATATTTTTGCTCAACGTAGCCCATATACCTGGTTATGGTCGATATGGTGTTATCCGTTTTTTGCGCGGAGTTGGCGCGCAAGCTGGCGTTTATGACGTAGCTCGTATTGCTGTCTTTTAGCGACTTGAGCAGCGAATCGGGGTATGCGCCAAAGCTAACGCCGCCCAGCTGCTTAATGGCGCTTGACAATTCCTCCGGCGACGTATAAAAAGTGGTGCCGCTTCGCTTCATATCGTTAGCGTACAGGCTATACGCAGGTTCGCCGACGTCATACGCAAAGTAGGGCGAGGCTTTGTCGCACAGGAGTACTGCCACCATGTATGGCTGCAGGGCTTGGAAGGTATGCTGAAACATGCCGGCTGACGGCACCCCGATGAAGCCATGCCTGTAGTTCGAGGTGCGCAGCGCCGAGTCGACCTCCACGGTGGGCACGCCGCTAATGCCGCGAAACGATCTGCCTTGCGTGTAAACGAACGACATGGGCGCCTTGCGGCAGGCAATAACCTTGTCCTTGTCCAAATTTTCTGCCGCCCATTCGCTCATCTTGAAGTAGTTGACCCAATCGGGGGTGAACCCGTAGTACTTGTTGCCGGCCAAGTTCTTCCTCAGCACCGGCCAATTCTTTTTCGCTGCTTCTACCGCGCTGTTCAGGTTTACGGCAAGCAGGAGAAGGACACCCGCAGGGTAGCTCCACTGCAGCCACCTGACGCGCTTGTGCTTTAGCAGCGCAGCCAGCCCGTAGAGCACCACCACAGCGATGAGGGGAATGTAAATCATGATTAGCCTCGACTGCGACCAGAAAGTATGCAGCGAGATGAACGTTGCGGCAAGGAACATTACGACGTACAGGGCGGCTGCCATAACGTGCCTTTGCCTTTTGGCAGCGGCGTAGCCAACGCCAAGCCCAGCCAGCAGGAGCAGCGCGGCAAAGAAGAGGTAGCTCTTGGGGCTTGCGTCCGACTTGAGGCCGACAAGCTCGAAGAGCTGCGAGGCGTATATTTTTGCGTTCTCAAAAAAGCGGGTAACCATTCCGGCAAAATCCTCCTGCCCCATCCCCGGATTGTAGGCATCTTTTTGGAGCATCATCCTGCCTTGAGATGCAAACCGTCCCCCCAAGTTGAGGTGTCCCCAGCAAAGCGGCATTGCTACTTTTTGGTGCAGCAGCATGAAAAGCAGCGATGAGGCCAGAGCGCACACCGCCGTCAGGTATTTTTTGTAGAGCAGGAAGTAGGCAAAGACGACCACAAAGATTATGGCTGCCACATTTCTGGAGAGATAGAGCAGGAAAGCCATAAGCCCCAGCAGCAAGAAGAGCCGCCAGTTCTTTCTCAGGTTCGCTCCGCCGCCTGTGGCGTCGTCCAGCTTGAACCACACCATAAAGAACAGCCCCGAAAGCATCAGCACAAAGGGTTCGGTGTAGGTTAGGCTCGCCATGCTGATGAAGAGCGTATTGAGCGCCGTAAGGAAGAGCGCAGGGAAAAGGGTAGCGTAGCGGACTTTACCCTTGAACGCCAAGTAGAGAAAAAGTAGGCCCAGCACAAAAAAGAGCACCGAAAATGACTTCAGCATGATTAGGTTAAGCCCAAAAATGGCGATGGGCAGCGCCAAAAACATGCAGTACAGCGGCGCTGTGGCGGTGTAGTAGTAGCTGAAAAAACCGGCGGCCCACCGGTAGCCCGCCTCTATGTACAGCGCATCATCGAAGGCTTCCGAAATGCGGACGTTGAAGCACAGGAGAGAAAATGCGAGCGCAGCGGCAAGGCATAGCAGCAGGTAGAGCAGCCGGCGCTTGGCTAAGTGCTTCTCCAGCTTGTCCAGAAAGTCAACCTTTTCTGCAATCTTGCTTCCTTTCCTTCTTTCTTTGAAGCGCGGCTGGTCTTTGCGGCGCGGCTGGCTTTGCGGCCTTGGCTTTTTTTGCTGCTTGGCTGTCTGCTTTTTCATGATTATCAATGTGTTTTGCAAATATATTGAAGTATATGTTTTCGCTTAAATCATTATATACAGCAGGGTTAATTTTAGCTAATTGGGGGGGGTATTTTTATGAGCATCAGCAGCTTGCGTGGACAGCAGGGACATCTTTTTACCCTCCAGAAGGTAAACGCAGTAGCCGCACTCCTCCAGGAAGCCGACCACCTCCGAAGCCGACGAGCCGGCTTTTTTAAGCCCTGCCGGCCAGAGCTCCATCAGCATTTGGAGCTTGCCGCGGCGCCTCGCCAGCGTGCTTTTCATGCCTTGCAGCGCCGCGTACTCAAAGCCTTGTATGTCCATTTTGATGAAGCTTACCGCGGCGTCTGGTGGCAAAAAGGTGTCTATGGATACGCACTCCACCTCGCTCTTGGAGGTGTAGCTGTCAACGGGGTAGGTTCGGTGGTCAACGTTGAGCATTGGCGACTTAAAAACGGTGATGCTGCCGGGAGCGCTGCCCACGGCAGCCTGCTTGACGGTTACGTTGCCCAGCGGCTTTACGGCCTGCTGCAGGTGGGCAAAGTTTACCTCCTCCGGCTCAAAGGCGTAAACGCGCCCTGTGCGGCCAACGCGCCGGCTCAGCACGCGCGAAAAGAAGCCTATGTTGGCGCCTATGTCCAACGCCACGTCGCCGGGCGATACGGAAGCTTTCAAGAGCTTAATTTCAGGGGCATCCTGCCAGCTCTTCATGGCGGCATAAAGAACCTTATACAGGCAAAAATGTCTGCTATATAAGTAGTTACCTATTTTGATGGCGAGCGTTTTATTTCGCATCCGCTGCAATTTTTTTAGTGAAGTAAAGTAGCGACCACAAGCAGCTGCAAAGGTAATGCTTTTTATCTAAAAACCAATGGACGCCGATAAAAACCCCAACGGTAATCCTCAGCGGTCAGCTTTCAAATTTCAAATTTCTAAAGTTTAGCATTCCGTTTTCGGGCGTATCGATGCTCGTTTCGCCGTCGTAGACCACCTGGGTTGAGGTAAGCGCGCTGCCCAGCAGCGCCTTGAGGTAGGTGAGGTTGCTGAGAAAATCTTTGTGAAACACCCTTGCCGATTTGACTTCGTAGGCGCGATACTGCCCGCCTGCCTCCTACACAATGTCCACCTCGCGCTGCGACTTGTCGCGGTAAAAGTAGATGTTTGGCTCCCTGCCCGCGTTGAAGCGGCTTTTCATAAGCTCAAGGGTTATCAGGTTCTCGAATATAGCGCCGCGCAGCGGGTGCGTGGCCAGCTGCCGCTCATTTTCTATCCCCAGCAGGAAGCACGCAAGCCCTGTATCGAAGAAGTAAATTTTGGGCGCTTTCACCAGCCGTTTACCTATGTTGCGGTAGAAGGGCGGCAGGCGAAAGAGCAGGTAGGATGCCTCTAATATGCTTAGCCAGTGCGTAATGGTATGCGATGAGACGCCCACTTCGCAGGATAGCGCGGAGGCGCTGAGCTCGCTGCCGATGCGCCCTGCGCACAGGCGGATAAAGGTCTTGAAGCTGCTAATATCTTTGATGTTGAGCAGCTGCCTTACGTCGCGCTCAACGTAGGTGCTGTAGTAGCTGCGGTACACATCGTGGGCTGGCATCTGCCGGCCCCACACGGCAGGGTAGCCGCCGTTGAGCAGCAGCGTATCGGTGTCGGCGTGGAGGTAGCCTTTCAGCTCGGCGAGCGACAGCGGCAGCAGCGTAAGCAGCGCCGCGCGCCCGGCAAGCGACTGCGTTACCTTTTGCAGCAGCGCAAAGTTGCTGCTGCCGGTGAGAATAAAGCGGTAGCTGGGGTGGCTATCCGCCACAACCTGCACGAACGAGAGCAGCTCGGGGTACTGCTGCACCTCGTCGATGATGATACCGCCGGGTGCGTACTGCTCCAAAAATCCTTTGGGTGCAGCGGCTACCTGCTCGCGCAGGCTAAGATCCTCCATGTTAAAGTAGGCGTAGCCGGGAAATTTGTTTTTGCAGAGCGTGGTTTTGCCCGATTGCCTTGGCCCGGTCAGCACAACCACCGAATAGTGGCGCAACATGCGCTCAACTTCTGTATGTATTAACCTTTCTATCACAATTTTACATCAAATGTGGCCAGATTTGAAGTTCAACTTCAAATCTGGCCGGTAAATCTATCCGGTAAAAATACATGAAAATCTTCCCGCTTCCAAGGTCATGCATGAAAAAACTTTTTGAGAGCAGGGCGTTTTAATGTAATTTAGCAGCAAAATTTTCTCTCCTCCCTGAAAAACATCTATCGTTTTCTCATCTATCTTTACGCATTTTTTTTCGCTACTGTCCGGCTAAATGACAATGATTTGTTTTCATTAATTTATACTGCACACGGGCAGGTTTTGCGCAGTAGTGGCGCTTCCCCGTAAGGGAAGCATATCAGTAGAAAAATGTCGGCCACCGGCATCCCCCGTTCCCCGTAGGGGAACAACATCAATGTCAGGCGTTTTTCTGTTGACGTTGTTCCCCTACGGGGAACGGGGACGCATCTTCAATGCTGATGCCAAGTCCCGCAGGGTAGGGTGTTCAGAGCTGATGAAATTTTCCTTGCAAAAATCTTCCGTTTCTACCAACATTCCGTCCCTAACGGTGGGGTATGGCGGTGGTGGAACCCCGTTTCTACCAACATTCCGTCCCCAACGGGACGGGGTATGGCGGTGGAAAAATCGTCCCGTTAGGGACGGAATGTTGGTAGAAATGCGATAACCTTACCGTCTCCCCCCCGTCCCGTTAGGGACGGAATGTTGGTAGGAGTGTATATAAGCACGTTATGCGTGTTTTTGGAGGCAAAAATCGGCAGAAAAAAACAGACCGCTCTGAATACCCTTAGCCTGCGGGCAGCTTTCCAGCCGCTTCACGGTATCCATAAAAATATATGCCACAGTGGATTTACTGTGTAGTTAGTGTTTTTTAACGAGGCTTGCGTGCAGCTACCAAAAATAATGAATACCTTTGTGCCAACTAAATAAACAAAAAAAGGAAGGCTGCCAAAT
>JAIRMD010000026.1 GCA_031258915.1 Prevotellaceae bacterium | reverse complement strand
CCCCAAAGTGGCGGTCGCTAATTTTTTTCGACAGCTCGCCCGGATTTGCGATTTCACCTTTTGTGCAGTCGATATATACGTAATCGTTGCCTGCACCGTGCATTTTTGTAAACTTCATGAGAATGAGGGTTATGAGTTATGAAGAATGAAGAATGAAGAATGAAGAATGAAGAATGAGCTATGAGTTATGAGCGGTGCGGTCGGCCAGAGCAGATTCGTAGAACTCCACCTCCACCAGCGCCATGTCTGCACCGTCGGCGTAGAAGCCGTGCTCGCCCTGCATCAGCTTCAGGCGGATGGCCTCCGGTGCGCCCGCCGTGAGGCGAACATCCGAGCTGACCTCCTGCCCCTGCGCGCTGTAGGCAACAGCCTTCAACTCGCCTTTCTCAAAGGCCACGTTTTTGAAAGTGTAAAGAAATTCGTGCGACTTGCTCCCAAATCCTTTTGACGCGCCGTTGACCAGCAGCTCCACCCGCTCGCACCCGCCCGACACGACAAAAACGTCCTTCACCACGCTGTCGGCGTAATTCCAGTGCCCTACGATGTGCGTGCGGGGATTTTCCACGTCCACCCAGCCGTCCCACATCACCTGATGGGCAAAGAATCCGTCCTTGGGTATGCGCATGGGGTCTGTGGCACCGCTGCGGCGGTAGTTTTCGGCACCGCGAAAGTGGGTGTTGCTGTCGGAGAAGATGATCTTCACGCCGCCGGAGCTGACCCTCCGGCCTGTGCCCGGGCGCTCGCGCCAGTAGTCAAACCAGCGGATGACGTTTTCTACCGCGTGCGAATCCTGGTTGCGGTTGTAGGCGCTTGCGTCTGCGCCGCGGTAGAGCGGGCCGTCGCCGTCGCGGTGGTAGGGGTACGAGTAGCTGTCCCAGTACTTGCGCAGCCCCTCGTCGCGGGAGTACTCCGTAGCCCACATGGGGATGCGGGCGCTCTTGTTGATGTAGAGCATTTCGCCGCCGTACTCGGCCACGCGGCTGTCGAGCATTTCGCGCGAGCCAATGGCGCGGCCGCCGTGCGGGTCGTAGCGGTCGCGTATGGCCTTCATCTCGGCCATGTGCTCCTCGCTGATGGATTCGTTGCCCGATTCGTAAAAAATGATGCTGGGGCTGTTGCGGTTGTAGATAATAGCGTCGCGCATCAGGCGGGTACGCTGCCCCCAGCGGGCATCGGCCACGTCCTTTTCGGCGTCGCCCGCGGGCATGGCCTGCATCAGCCCCACGCGGTCGCACGACTCCACGTCCTGCCGCCAAGGTGTTACGTGCATCCAGCGCACAAGGTTGGCGTTGCTTTCCACCATCAGGCTGTTGGAGTAGTCGCTCAGCCACGCCGGCACCGACATGCCCACGGCGGGCCACTCGTTGCTGGTGCGCTGCGCGTAGCCTTTCACCTGTATCACCCGGTCGTTGAGCCACACCATGCCGTCGGCAAAGCGCGTTTTGCGGAATCCCGTGCGCGTTTTCACGCGGTCAACTTCGCGCCCGTCCGCCAGCAGCGCCGTCTCCACCGTGTAGAGGTAGCCGTAGCCCCAGCTCCAGAAGTTGAGGTTGGAGAAAGGCGCAGAAGCTTTCACCGCTTTCGTTTCGCCGGGGGCGATGGCCGCTTCCTCTCCCGAAAACCTGCCCACCGTTGCGCCGTCCATATCCTTCACCTCTACCATGTATGAAAATTTTACCGGGCGCGGGTGCTCGTTCCTCACCTCCGACTCGGCGTGGATGGTTGCCGTTCGCGCCCCAACGTCGATGCTGTCGGCGTAAATGTACACGCCTGTTGTCCCCAAATTGCTGAACAGCGGCAGGGTTTGGTAGAGCTTGCCGGCGAGGTGCAGGTAAACGTTCTTGGGAATACCGTCGTAGCTGGCGTTGAAGTTACGGTCGTTCCACTGAAGCTTGGCGCCGGTGGATTTCTCCTTGTAGTCCAACGAGTTGTCTATGCGCACGGCGATAACGTTCTCCTTCCCGAAGCGGACATAGCGCGTCAGGTCAAACCCTACCGCCATCACGCCGTTTTCGTGCAGCCCGACAGACGTTCCGTTGACAAAAAATTCGCCTGCCTGCCGGATACCCTCAAACTCTACGAATACCTTTTGCCCCTTGCCGCCGGACGGAAGGAGAAGGCGCTTACGGTACCACGCAACGCCGGTTGTGAGCTTGTCGATAGCCACGCGGAAAGCGTCGTCCTCGTTAAAGGCGTGGGGCAGGGTGACGCTTTTCCAGCTTGCATCGTCGTAGCTGGGCTGCTCCGCGCCTTTCGGGTCGTCCACGCAGAGCTTCCAGTCCGAGTTGAAGTTGTAGCGCTTGCGCACTTCGGCCTGAAGCGAGGTGCCCGTGAGCAGGGCGATGAGTAGAAAAAAGCAAATGTTTTTCATTCAATACTTTTTGAAGTTTGATATTTGGATGTAAGCTATTTCCCCGTATAAGGCAAACTTATTGCCCTGCTTTAGCGTCGGTTGGTTTTACCCCTTTCTTTTCTTTTTGAGGCAAAAAAACAAAAAACAAAGATATGCAAAAGTTCGTAATTGGCGTTGGCATCAGCAAAGAAAAAATGTCTGTGTTCATTGCCTCAAAAAATTTTTTTTAACCGGAAGAAAATTCCAAATTTGGCGCATGCCAATTCTAAATTTCTTTTGTACCTTCGCGCACAACTTTCAACATCTACAAGCGTTGTTCATCGAAAAATCAGACATAGGCGTAGATAGCGCGGCTGCCGAAGACCCGGAAGAATTGGGGGTGTACGAGCACTTTCGCTTTGCGGTCGACAAGGGGCAAACCGTTGTGCGGGTGGATAAATTTTTGGCCAACCGGCTAGAGCACGTGTCGCGCAGCCGCGTACAGAGCGCCGCCGATGCTGGCAATATCCTGGCCAACGGTGCACCTGTAAAATCGAGCTACAAGGTAAAGCCGCTCGACGTTGTTTCGGTGGTGCTGCCTTACCCGCCGCGCTCCATAGAGGTTGTGCCCGAAAATATCCCGCTCGACATTCTGTACGAAGACAACGACCTGACCGTGATCAATAAGGCGGCGGGCATGGTGGTGCATCCGGGGCACGGCAACTTCAGCGGGACGCTGGTGAATGCGCTTACCTACCACCTGCAAGACCTGCCGCTGTTCAAATCCGGCAGCATCAGAGCGGGGCTTGTGCACCGCATTGATAAAAACACTTCGGGAATTTTGGTGGTGGCAAAAAGCGACGCTGCGCACAACCGGCTCGCCAAGCAATTCTTTGACCATACCGTTGAGCGCCTGTACGTGGCGCTGGCTTGGGGCGCACCCGACCCGCCGAAGGGAACAATTACCGGCAACATAGGCCGCAGCATTCGCAACAAAATTAAGATGCAGGTTTTCCCCAGCGGCGAGCAGGGCAAACATGCCGTTACGCACTACCGCGTGGTGGAAAGCTTTGGCTACGCTTCGCTGGTGGAGTGCAGGCTGGAGACAGGGCGCACGCACCAAATCCGTGCGCACATGGAGTACATTGGCCACCCGCTGTTCAACGACGAGCGGTACGGCGGGAGCGAAGTGCTGAGAGGGACGACGTTTGCCAAATACCGGCAGCTTATGCAAAGCTGCTTCGAGGCTTTGCCCCGCCACGCTTTGCACGCAAAGGTGCTAGGCTTTGTGCACCCCGCAACGGGCAAGTTCATGCGCTTTGAAACGCCTCTGCCGCAGGATATGGCAACGGTGGTTGAGAAGTGGCGGAGGTATGATGCCGCTAACGCCGGTCGTTGAGCATAAGCAGGCTAATTTTTAAAGAATGGATTTGCGTGCTCCCAGTTTCAAGATGTATCCTCGAACAGCTTCTGCAAGTGAAAATCAGTACCATAGCTATACTGCACGTGGGCAGGTTTTGCGCAGTAGTGGCGGGGCTGTTTTTAAAGGGTATTAGCACGCAGATTTAATAGATGAACGCAGATTTTTATTTTATTGGTAGTAAACTTCTTTCGTTTTATACGCCTCGCTTTTATCTGTGCAAATCCACATAATCTGCGTCATCTGCGTGCTTTTGAGACGACCTCACCCAACAAACCCCACGGGCATCGTCATTCCGAGCCCTTCGGCTGCGCTCAGGGCCGGCTTCGCGAGGAATCTCATGCCACTACTACAGCCTTTCAATCATGTTTGGTAGGGGCACTTTTTCGTCATTGCGAATGAAATCGACTTCTGATAGTTGACGCAGCACCAGTTTGAAGATTTCGGGTTCGGCTCGGTGGTGTATCCAGCGTTAGGCGCCAAGGCATTTGTAAAAATTGTAGCAATAACCCTCCTCAACATGATGGTAAAGCGGAGCGAGCAGGAAAAAATCACCGCTACAGCAAACAAGGCAGCCCCCAACGATATGCAGATATGGCTGGGGTTTGTGAGGGTGAAATACTCGTTTTAGCAAAGTTGCAAATTTATATCGCATACATTACAAAAATGCATAAAATGAAAATGTGTAGCATATACGCTACAAAAATGCATAAAATGAAAATGTGTAGCATATATGCTACAAAAATGCATAAAATGAAAATGTGTAGCATATATGCTACAAAAATGCATAAAATAAAAATATATAGTATATACACTATAAAAATGTAGAGAATAAAAATCTATAGTATATATGATATAGAAAATATTTTTTGCGAAAAACATAGCTTATATGAAAATAATTTGTACATTTGCGAAAAAATGTAGTATATGCCGAAAACAGAACAAGACGATTTAATTGTCCGCAAAAAATATCAGGACAAAATCACGCCGTTTGCAGGGAAGCAGCTTATTAAAGTGCTTACCGGCCAGCGGCGCGTAGGGAAGAGCTGTATCCTGAAGCAAACCATCGAGTACATCACAAAGAAAGACCCCTCGGCTCATGTGCTGTACATCAATAAGGAGCACCTCTCCTTTGAGCACATCAAAACGGCGATTGACCTGAACGATTACGTGCATCAGCAGACCAAAGAGGGCGTGAAAAACTACGTGCTGATAGACGAAATACAGGAAATAGCGCAATTCGAAAAAGCAATGAGGAGCCTGCTTTTAGAGCCAATTTACGATTTATACTGCACAGGGAGCAACGCCGCAATGCTGAGCGGAGAGTTAGCCTCTATGCTGAGCGGCAGATACATAGAAATTCAGGTGCTTGGCTTGTCATACGGAGAATTTCTTACCTTCCACAAGCTGAGAAATACCAACAAATCGCTAATGCTGTATCTCAGGTATGGCGGCTTGCCTTACCTGAAGCATCTCGAATGGGACAATGACATCATCTATGGTTACCTGAGAGGCGTTTATACAACGGTGATTTACAGGGACGTTATTCTACGCCACGAAGTACGGAATACGGCATTTCTGGAGAACTTAGTTCTTTTCCTTGCCGATAACACCGGCCATCTTTTTTCTGCAAAGAGGATAAGCGGCTACCTGAAGCAGCAGAAGGTAGATATAGCAACCTCTCAGGTGATTCACTACCTGAACTACCTGACCGACGCATTCCTGCTGCACAAGGTTAGACGTCAGGAAATCGTCGGGAAAAGAATCTTCGAAACAGGCGAAAAGTTCTACTTTGAAGATTTGGGGCTGCGGAATGCCATTTTCGAGTACAAGCAGGCGGATATCGGAAAAATAATAGAAAATGCCGTATATAAGCATCTGCTGTACAACGATTATGAAGTTAAGGTGGGGCAGCTACGGAACTTAGAGATAGACTTTGTAGGCAAGCGCAGGGGAGAATACATCTACGTGCAGGTGTGCTATCTGCTTCAGGAGCAATCTACCATAGACAGGGAGTTTGGTAATCTGGAAAAAATCAACGACAACTACCCCAAATGGGTGGTGTCGCTGGATGAATTTGCCGGAAATACCCACAAGGGAATAGGGCATATCCATTTACGCGATTTCCTTTCTACGGCATTGTAGCATCCGAACTCCATGGAGGTTTTGCAGAGAAATACAGGGGCAAAAATGCTAACGCCCCAGTGAGCGATAAATGCACAAAATCAACTCTCATCCTCCGTTCTACCGCCACCGCTAAGGTTTTCGCGAAAGGCGACCTCTATCATTTTCGTTTGCCGCTCGTAGCGGGGGTTGAAGGAAATAAAAATGGCTATCAGGATGGAAATGGCTATCAGCGCTCCGGTGGCTTTGGGGAAGAGCGGAAGGAGCACCGACAGTATCAGCACAACGCACAGGAACGTGCGCGAGAGGTTGAGCAGAATAAGAACGCCCTTGTTGAAGTGGTTTTCCTTTAGCAGCTTAAAAAATATGCTGCTGCTCAACAAATGCCTCCTGCTGGTGATGCCGTACAGGAAAGGCGACATGAGGAGTATGGTCAGCGCCGCCGCTGCTATTTTTCCCAGCATGTCGGGCAGCTCTTCCAGCATGAAAGGGATAAGCATTACCCTCGACAGAATGACTATGGCTACGGCGAGCGTAAAGTATATCAGCACCGGTACGAACAGCCTTTTGAGTAGCACAAGCCAACCGTTCGAAGGGTTGTCCTCCGCCTTTTGCCTGCTCTGCGCGTAGCCGGCGAGCAGCCTGCTCCACTTTTTTGGCGCCCGCTTTTCGATTTTGCCGTAAACCACCTCCGAGTACTTAATGCCGTAAGGGGTGGTGAAGGTTGTGATGACCGACACCGCCACCACCACGGGGTATATAAAATCGCTGATAACCCCCAGCTGAATCCCCAGGGTTGCGATGATGAACGAGAATTCGCCTATCTGCGCAAGGCTAAAGCCGGCCTGCATGGATACCTTGAGGCTTTCGCCCGAGGCGAGCACACCCAGCGTGGCAAAGATAATGCGCCCCACCAGCACAACCGCTGTCAGGATAAGTATCGGGACAATGTGCGCTACAATCAGGCTGGGGGCAATCATCATGCCGACCGATACAAAAAATACCGCGCCAAACAGGTTTTTGAGCGGCTGCACCAAGTGCTCAATTCGCTTTGCCTGTACCGTTTCGGCCAGGATAACCCCCATGATGAACGCTCCCAACGCAGCCGAAAAACCAACCGCCTGCGCCAGCAGCACCATCCCCAGGCACAACCCGCAGGAAACGATGAGCAGGGTTTCGTCGTTCAAGTACCCCCTGAGCCGCTTCAAAACGGGAGGGACCACAAAAATGCCGACAACAAACCATACCACAATGAAAAACATCAGCTTGAGCAGGCTCGATACCAGCTGCATGCCCTCAAACGTTTTGCTCACGGCAATGGTGGAGAACAGCACCATCATGAGGATGGCCGCTATGTCTTCGATTATCAGAATACCAAAAACGATGTTCGCAAAGCGCTGCTTTTGCCTTCCCAAGTCGGCAAACGCCTTGATGATGATGGTTGTGGATGCCATAGAAATCATTCCACCCAGAAAAATGCTTTCTATGCTGCTCCACCCCAGCAGGTGGCCCACCAAGTACCCCACGCCTACCATTGCCCCCATGTTGATAATGGCGGCTATCAGCGCGGCGCCGCCCACCTCCAGCAGCTTCTTGAACCTGAACTCCAGCCCGAGGGCAAACAGCAGGAAAATAATTCCAATTTCCGACCACGTGGCCACGCTGTGGCCATCGGTTACCGAAGGTATCAGGTGCATGTGCGGCCCAACCAAAAATCCTGCCACAATATACCCCAGCACCACCGGCTGCCGCAGCCACTTGAACAGGATGGTTACTACGCCCGCGGTAATCAAAATCAGGGCAAGGTCGGCGACTAATGCTGGTAAATGTGTCATTTATCTATGAAAATTATGAGCTGCAAATTATGGTTACAGGTCTGCTGCAAAATTACGCTTTGCTTGCCCTTGGTGTCAACGGTTACCCTGCAAGCGCCGGAAAATCTGCGGCAGACGGCTTATTTTTCTCGACAAAATGGGCGGCAATCCTCCCTCCGGTTTTATAATTTCGCACTCCTTAGTAATCCCTCTCCACGCTTGCAATCTTTGCCTTTAGCGCCTCCGATTTGCGGTCGTGCAGGATTTTTTTGTACTCTATGGGGGTTACCTTGATGAACTGCTCTACTACTTCGCTCCAGCTGCCTAACATTTGCTTTGCGAGCGGGCTACCGGTGTAGTGCAGGTGCTTTTTGAGCAGATCTTTGAGCTCTTTCCGGTCGGAGGATTCGTCCACCAGCGAGAGCTCTACCATCTCCATGTTGCAGAAGAAGTCGAAGTTTTGGTCTTTGTTCCAGACGTAGGCCACGCCGCCGCTCATGCCGGCGGCAAAGTTTCGCCCAACGGTTCCGAGTACTACGGCGCATCCGCCCGTCATGTACTCGCAGCAGTGGTCGCCTGTGCCTTCGACCACCGCAGTGGCGCCGCTGTTGCGCACGCAGAAGCGCTCGCCCACGCGACCGTTGATGTACACCTCGCCGGCGGTAGCGCCGTAGAGCAGCGTATTTCCTGCAATCACGTTTTCCTCTGGGGCAAAAACGCTACCGGCAGGCGGCGTTACCACTATTCTTCCGCCCGACAAGCCCTTGCCGAGGTAGTCGTTGGTGTCGCCCTCCAGCCTGAAGGTGATCCCCGCCGCGAGGAAAGCGCCGAAGCTTTGCCCTGCCGAGCCTGTAAAGCGGCAGGTAATGGTGCCGTCGGGCAGGCCGGCGTTGCCGTACTTTTTGGCAACTGCGCCCGAAAGCATAGCGCCTGTAGCCCTGTCGGTGTTGCGGATGGGGTGATGCAGCGCTACCGGTGCGCCGCTGTCCACAGCCGGCGCCGCCGCTTGCAGCAGCTGCCTGTCGAGGACGTTGGCTATTAGGTGCTCCTGCCGCTTGGTATTTCGGATGGGGTATTTTTTTGCCTCCTCCGGAAAGTGTATCAGGCGGGAGAGGTCAACCTTGGCGATCTTGGGGTTGCCGGCAAACTTTTGGGCATCCTGCCGGAGCAAATCTGCCCTCCCGATAATTTCGTTGAGCGAGCGGAACCCCAGCTGCGCAAGGTGCTCGCGCACCTCTTCCGCCAAAAAGAGGAAGAAGTTGAGCAGGTACTCCTCTTTGCCCTTAAACCGCGCCCTCAACCGCTCGTCCTGCGTGGCAACGCCCACAGGGCAGGTGTTTACGTGGCACTTGCGCATCATCACGCATCCCAGCACAATCAGGGCGCTGGTGGCAAATCCGTACTCCTCTGCGCCCAGCAGGGCGGCGATGACGATGTCGCGCCCTGTTTTGAGCTGCCCGTCGGCTTGGAGCACGACCTGCGAGCGCAGGTTATTGGCCACGAGCGTTTGCTGGGTTTCGGCAAGGCCAATTTCGGTGGGGAGGCCTGCGTACTTTATGGAGCTCATGGGGCTAGCCCCCGTGCCGCCTTCGCCGCCGCTGATGATAATCATGTCGGCCTTTGCCTTGGCAACGCCGGCGGCAATGGTGCCCACGCCGCTTTCCGACACCAGCTTCACGGATATTCGCGCTTCGGGGTTGACGTTTTTGAGGTCGAAAATGAGCTGCGCCAAGTCCTCAATAGAGTAAATGTCGTGGTGGGGTGGGGGGGAGATGAGCGATATGCCGGGGATAGAGTGCCGCGTTCGGGCTATCACCTCGTCCACCTTAAAGCCGGGCAGCTGGCCGCCCTCGCCGGGCTTTGCGCCCTGCGCCACTTTAATCTGTATTTCGTCGGCGTTGACCAAGTACTCGGCGGTAACGCCAAATCGCCCCGAGGCCACCTGCTTTATGGCGCTCCGCGCCGACGAGCCGTCGGGTCGCGGCTTGAAGCGCTCGGCATCCTCGCCGCCCTCGCCGGTGTTGCTTTTTCCGCCCAGCTTGTTCATGGCCACCGCCATTGCCTCGTGCGCCTCTTTGCTTATCGACCCAAAGGACATGGCGCCGGTAACGAATCGCCGCGCAATGGCTTCCTTCGGCTCAACCTCGCCGAGGGGTATAGGCGCGGCTTTGCCTGCGGCCTCAAACGCGAGCAGATCGCGAATGAAGATGGGGCTGCTTTTGCCGTCAACGGCGGCGGTGTACTCCTTGAACTTCGCGTACGACCTCTGCCGCGTGGCGAGCTGCAGCTTGGATATGGTTTCGGGGTTCCACGCGTGCACTTCGCCCTCCCTGCGGTAGGCGTAAAAGCCTTCGCTGCGCGGGAGTCCGTCGTTTTCCGGGTCGAACGCCTGCCTGAGCAGCAGCTCCTGCTGCCGGGCGATATCTTCGAGGTCAACGCCGCCAATTTTGGTGGTAACGCCGCCAAAGTACTTCTTCGACAGCTCTTCCGAAATGCCGATAGCCTCGAAAATTTTTGCCCCGATGTAGCTGCGCATCGTCGAGATGCCCATCTTCGACATAATCTTCAGCAGCCCCTTGTCGATGGCCTTGATGTAGCGCTTTTCGGCGGTGGCGAAGTCGAGGCGCAGCTCGCCGTTTTTGATTTGGCTGTCAATGACCGCGTAGGCCATGTAGGGGTTAACGGCGCTCGCCCCAAAGCCGAGCAGGAGGGCAAAGTGCATTACCTCGCGCGGCTCGGCGCTCTCCACAATCAGGCCTGCCTGCACGCGCTTGCGAGCGTCTATCAGGTGGTGGTGCACCGCCGAGAGCGCCAGCAGCGACGGGATGGGCGCTTTTTCCTCCGTAATACCCCTGTCGCTAAGGATAATGTAGTTGTAGCCTTCGCCTACGGCTTTTTCCGCCGCTTGGCGGGCGCTGTCAATGGCTTCGCCAAGCCCCTTTGCGCCCGCCTTTACGTCGTAAAGCATGGGGATGGTGCAGGAGCGAAATCCCTTGTACTCGATGTGGCAAAGAATGTCGAAGTCGCGGTTGGTGAGCACCGGGCTTTTGAGCCGTATCATTTTGCAGAGGTCGGGGTTGGGCGAGATGAGGTTGTGGTCGAACGTGCCGATGTAGCCGGTGAGCGACATCACCAGCTCCTCGCGTATGGGGTCGATGGGCGGGTTGGTAACCTGGGCAAACTGCTGCCGGAAGTAGCGGAACAGGTTCTGCGGCCGGCTCGACAGCGCCGCCAGCGGAGCATCGTTGCCCATTGAGCCGACCGGCTCCTTGCCCTCGTCGCACATCGGGATGATGAGCTTTTCCACCTCCTCTTTGGTGTAGCAGAACGCTTGGAGTAGCGCAGGGTAGTCCTTTAGCGCCTGCGTAGCGCTCCGCCCGGAGGTTATTTTGTCGAGCTCCAGGCGGTAGGATTGCAGCCACTGCTCGTAGGGGTGCTCGCCGGCCAGCGCGTTTTTGAGCTCTTCGTCGCGGAGGATGCGCCCCTGCTCGGTGTCCACCAGCAGGATTTTGCCGGGCTGCAGCTTTCCATTTTCGCGGATTTCGGAGGGGTCGAAGGTGAGCACGCCCGTTTCGGATGCCATCACCAGCGTATTGCTGTGGGTGATGACGTACCGCGCCGGGCGCAGCCCGTTGCGGTCGAGCATGCCGCCGGCGTAGCGGCCGTCAAAGAAGAGGAGCGTGGCAGGCCCGTCCCACGGCTCAAAGGCAATGGAGTTGAACTCGTAGAACGCCTTTAGCGCAGGCGAGATGAGGTTTTTGCTGTTCCAGCTTTCGGGGATGAGCATGGAGAGCGCCCTGTGGAGCGGCATGCCCGACATGACGAAAAACTCCAGCGCGTTGTCCAGCGAGGCGCTGTCGCTCATGCCCTCCTCCACGATGGGCAGCACGTCCCCGATGCTGGAAAAATTTTCGGAGCTCAGCTGCTCCTCGCGCGCCTTCATCCACTCGCGGTTGCTGCGTATGGTGTTGATCTCGCCGTTGTGCCCAAGGTAGCGGAACGGCTGCGCCAGCTCCCACTTGGGAAACGTGTTGGTGCTAAACCGCGAGTGCACCAGCGCAATGCCGCTGGTGAAGTAGGGGCTGCTCAAATCCGGAAAGTACTCGCGCAGCTGGTGCGAGGTGAGCATACCCTTGTAAACAATATCCTTTGTGGAGAGGCTCGCCACGTAGCACTCCTCCCGCGCGAGCCTGCGCTCGGTAGCTTTGCGCAGGGTGTAGAGCCTTACGTCCAGCTCGTTTTTGCCGTCTTTATCAACCAAAAAGAGCTGCTTCACCGCCGGCTCCGTAGCCGACGAGCCTGCGCCCAGAATGGCGCTGTTGACCGGCACGTCGCGCACGGCGAGCAGCGAGAAGCCTCGACTTTCGGCCTCCGCCCGTATCGCAGCCAGCGCACGCCGCTGCTTGGCGGCATCCTTTGATAAGAATGCCAGCCCCGTTCCGTAGCGCCCTCTTTCGGGCACGGGGATGCCGTTGAGCAAAATAAATTCGTGGGGAATGTGCAGCATAATGCCCGCGCCGTCGCCCGTGAGCGGGTCGGCGCCCTCTGCGCCGCGGTGCACCATGTTTTCGAGCAGCTTCAAGCCCTTATCTACGGTATCGTGCGTTTTTGCCGCGTGAAGGTTAACCACTAACCCCACGCCGCACGAATCGTGATCGTAGCGAGGGTCGTACAGCCCGGAGCCGGTGAAATTCATGTGAAGAAATTTTAGATTTACTGAGGTGCAAAGGTAAGGATTTTTTCTGAAAATTGGAAATCCTTGACGGGGCGGGTGCAAGCAGCGGCCGCTGTAAAAAACATTTTTTATGCGCGAGCGCTTGGAAATCCGGAATTTTCATCTAACTTTTAGCTGGTATTAGTGTTAACGCAGCTCGCCTTTGCATTTGTTTTTTTTCAGAAAGTACCTTCGGTGTTTTCCGAAGCATGCTGGCTTATGCAAAGCTGGAGTTGATGCTCACGCCGGCAATTGCCATTAGCGCTTCCACCCACTCATCGCTGCTGTTGAGGCATGGCGCGATGTCGAGCGTGTGGCCTCCGCAGGCGAGGAACAGCGCGCGGCTTTCGCGCACCAGCTCGTGGACGGTTTCGAGGCAATCGGCAACTATGCCGGGCGAGAGCAGCAGCACGCGCTTTTTCCCCTCGCCCGCCAGCGTTGCCAGCACGTCGTCGGTGGAGGGGCCGAGCCACTCGTGCGGCAGCATGCGCGACTGGTAGGCGACGCTGTAGCGGCATCCGTCGAGCTTCAGCTGCTCGGCCACCAGCCGCGAGGTTGCTTCGCAGGCGGTGGGGTAGCAGCGCGGCGTACCCTTGGCGCACGCTACGTGGGTCATCGGCAGCGAGTGGTAGGAAAAGACAACATGGTCGTAGCTGCCAGCGTCGTACCCGCGCAGCGTGCCCACCACCGCGCGAATGTACGCCGGGTGGCTGTAAAAGCTCTCCACAGCGGATGCCTCCGGCAGCGCCTTCCACCGCCCCAGCTCCCGGCGAAATTTGGCCGCTACCGAGCCGCTTGTGGCCTCGGCGTACTGCGGGAACAGCGGGACGAGCGTTACCCTCTCGAAGCCTTCCTCCTTGATTTTGCGCAGCACGCAGGGCAGCGTAGGCTGGCTGTGCTGCATGGCGACAAACGCTTTGTGCCCGTGTGGCAGCAGCAGCTCGTTGAGCTTCTGCTCCAGCGCCTGCGCGTGGTGCAGAAGCGTAAGGGGAGCGCCTGCAAAAAATTCCCTGTAGCGCTTTGCCGATTTGCCTAACCGCGAAGGAATGATAACGCCGTTGACTAATAGCATCCGCGCCCAAAGCGGCAGGCTAACCACCCGCTTGTCGTTTAGGTAGCGGAGCAGAAATTTTGCCACCTCGCGCCGCGAGGCATTTTTTGGGGAGCCAACGTTTACGAGGAGTATAGCAGAAGACATTTCAATTTTACCGGTACCGAATATGCTGCCCCAGCCTCAGAATAGAAGATCGTGAGATGTGGTTGATTTCGCAAATGCGGGCAATGGATATTCCCGTTTTTTGCGAAATAGCCCAAAGCGAATCGCCGGGGCGCACCGTCCAGTATTGCACCTTCTCCAGCTCCTTGGCGTACTCAAAATGGTACGCCGCGAGCGAAAGCGTATCGGTGTAAGGTGCTCCCGTTTCAAAGTTAATGATCATCATCGGGTCTATAGCTTGCCCGATGAAGCGTATTTCGTAGTGCAGGTGGGGGCCGGAGCTGCGTCCGGTGTTGCCTCCCAAGCCAACCAAGTCGCCCGATTTGATTTCGTCGTTTACCTTTACCTTGATTTTGCTCAGGTGCGCGTAGGTCGTTTCCAATCCGTTGTAGTGCCTCACCACCACGTAGTTGCCGTATGCTCTTCCGCGCCGTGCAATGCGCACCCGTCCGTCGAATGCGCAGCGCACCGGATCGCCAACGGCCACGCGCAGGTCAATGCCGTAGTGGAACTTCCAGCGGCGGAATCCGAAGCGCGAGGTGATTACGTTATGGTTGGGGTGAGTGTATCCGGCAAGGTTAATAGGGATAGTGTCGGGTATGTTCGCAAGCGAAGCGCCGTAAGGGTTTACGTCAATGTTGCTCCACGAGCTGCCGTAGATTGTGCAGGCCGGGTAGGCAGTATCAGCACCCGGAGTAATGAAAAGCACGGAATCTGCCTCATCCGATTCGTCATCCTCTATCTTTAAATCGTATGGCTGTAAATCTACGGAATCCTGTACGAGCTGCGAGAAGGCAGCGCTGCTAAGCGTTAGCGCTAAGGTAAGCAGCAAGGCGTACTTGCTGCGGGTGTACTTAATCATGCAATTTTTTTATTTTATATTTTTCATTTGCCAGCTTCTATGCTCCATGTAGGATTGAAGCATGATGCACGCGCTCACTTTATCCACCAGCTCCTTGCTGCGCCTGCCCATTTTCCTCACGCCTGCCTCCATGATTGTTTGCCGGGCTATTTTGGAGGTAAACCGCTCGTCGAATGTATCCACCTGCACATCAGGCAGCTGCTTCCTGATGCGCGCCGTAAAAGCCCGTGCCCCTGCCGCTGCCGCCGAGGGCTGCCCGTTGAGGTTGACCGGCATTCCCACCACCACAACATCTACTTTGTGGGCTGCGGCGTAGCGCTGCAAAAAGTCGAGCGCGGCGGCGGGCGGCAGCGTATCGAGCGCGTTGGCTGCAATTTGCAGCGCATCGGTAGCGGCTATGCCCACGCGCTTTTTACCGTAGTCTATGGCTAATAATCTTCCCAATTTTTTCAAACCAGCTGCAAACCTACTACTTTTTGCCAACCTTAGCAAGCATGTCCATATTTTTTTCTATCTTTACAGTATTATTTCACACAAATAAATATTTTTACAAACAAATTTTCAACAATGTAGCATGTTTGCTTGTAGGTACTTGCTGATCACAACTCCTAATTCGCAGCTAAAAAAACATGAAGCACGGCATTGCCATTAGCCCGGTAGCTCCCATGCGCGCTGCCGCTGACGAGCGTAGCGAAATGGTATCGCAGTTGCTGTGGGGCGAGACATTCTGCGTCGAGGAGCAGGCCGGCCGCTGGCTGCGCATTTGCGCCGATACCGACCGCTACTCGGGCTGGGTAAACCCTCTTATGGTATTCCTGCCGGACGAGGCAGCGTGGAGGCAGGAGGCTGCGCTCCCCAGCCGCCTCTGCACCTCTGCGCTGTGCTGCGCCGTGAGCGAAAAAACGGGGCAGCGCGTTTACCTCCCGCAGGGCAGCGTGCTGTACCGCTACAGTGAGGCTGCGCGCACGTTTACGCTGGCGGGCAGCGCCTACCGGCTGGAGCACACCCTCCGCCGGCAGCCCAGCCACAGGCGCGAGGCCTCCATAGCGGCGGCGTTGCAGCTGCTCAACGCTCCCTACCTCTGGGGCGGGCGCACGCTGCTGGGCATCGACTGCTCGGGGCTTACGCAGCTGGCCTACCGCGTGGCGGGGGTAAATATTCCGCGCGATGCCGCGCAGCAGGCCGGCATGGGCAAACCCGTAGCTTCCGTGCAGGAGGCGCAGCCCGCAGACCTTGCGTTTTTTTGCAGCAGCGAGGAGAAAATTATCCACGTGGGCATGGTGCTGGGCGGGGGGAGAATTATCCACGCCTCCGGCTGCGTCCGCATCGACAGCATTGATAGCGAAGGCATCTTCCGTAGCGACCTCAACCGCTACACACACCGGCTGAAGGCTGTAAAGCGATTGCACCTGTGAAGCCCGCTTTCCCCTGACTTTGGCAGTAGGAGTTTTGTGGTGCGTTCATTGCCCCTTTTGCATTTACAAAAATAAGTTTTTACCTTTGCGGTGCCATTCATAACCATCCTTAGGGAAGCGAAGTAAATAAGATATAACGAATAATAGCGTCTTCCTGAAAACGTATGCCATTCGGCTTTTCTACTTATATGAATGCCCTAAAGGGCAATGAACAAAACCTGCCCGCGTGCAGTATAGATGGCTACTACGATGGCGTTTTAGATGCGCGTACCATAAGCGCAGGCTTCGACAACGCCTACGCAACCATCAGCAAAATTTTGCCCGCAAAAAAATTATAAACGATATAGGCAGCAATGCTCCAGCTTTCCAACGCAAAAATCAACCTTGGCCTGCACGTTACGCAGAAGCGCCCCGATGGGTTTCACAACATTGAGACGGCGCTTTTTCCCGTTGGCTGGAGCGATATGGTAGAGGTGCTGCCGGCCCCGGCGTTTGCCCTGCGCTGCACCGGGCTGCCCGTTGACGTGGCACCGGAAAAAAACCTGTGCGCAAGGGCCTTTCGCCTGCTGCAAAAGGATTTTGGCTTGCCGGGCGCCGATATTTTTCTGCATAAGCAGGTCCCGCTTGGAGCAGGGCTTGGCGGAGGGTCGAGCAACGCCGCTTTTGTGCTGCGGGCGCTAAACGAAATTTTTCGGCTTGGCCTTTCCCTGCCGCAGCTGGCGCGGTACGCCGCGCAGCTGGGCAGCGATTGCGCTTTTTTCATCTACAACGCCCCCATGCTGGCCACGGGGCGCGGCGAAATTTTGCGGCGGATAGCGCTAAACCTTGCGGGCTGGGAGCTGCTGGTGGTGAAGCCTCCGCTTGGCGTCAGCACGGCTGAGGCCTACGCGGAGATTACGCCAAAAGCCCCGAAAACGAGCTTGCTGTGCGTGCTGACTCAGCCCATCGAAGCGTGGAAGGACGCGCTTGTCAACGACTTTGAGCCGCTTGTTTTTGCAAAGCATCCGTCGCTGCAAAGCATAAAAAGCAAGCTGTACGGCAGCGGGGCGGCTTACGCAGCCATGTCGGGGAGCGGCGCTGCCGTGTTTGGAATTTTCAGGAAGATACCCGACGGCGCAGCGTTGCTTTTTCCGGGCTGCACCATATTTAAGCAAAAGATACGCTGAGGCAAAGAAGTAATCATGTCAAATTCACCGCTTTTATTAGGTACAGAGCACCCAGGTAAGCTGCTGGCGCAGTACGCTTTTCCGGCGATTATCGCCATGACGGCATCGTCGCTATACAACATCGTCGATAGCGTCTTCATCGGGCACGGCGTGGGGCGCTGGGCTATCGCCGGGCTGGCGCTTACCTACCCGCTGATGAACCTCGCCGCGGCCGTTGGCTCGCTTGTGGGCGTGGGTGCCTCCACGCTGATTTCGGTCAAGCTGGGGCAAAAGGACTACAAAAGCGCCAACCGCGTGCTGGGCAACGTGCTGTCGCTGAACATCATTTTTGGAATACTCTTTTCGCTGCTCTGCTTCCCCTTTCTGGACGACGTTCTCTACTTTTTTGGGGCAAGCGAAAACACCATTCCCCACGCACGGGATTTCATGCGCATCATCCTGCTGGGCAACGTAATTACCCACATGTACTTTGGGCTTAACGCCATTATCCGCTCGGCGGGCTACCCGCGCATGGCCATGTACGCCACGCTGCTCTCGGTGGGCATCAACTGTGCGCTGGCGCCTCTGTTCATCTTCGGGTTTGGCTGGGGCGTTAAGGGAGCGGCGTGGTCAACCGTCATTGCGCAGACCATCTCCCTCGCCCTGCAGGTTGTGCACCTGCTGAACCCTAACAGGGTGGTGTACCTCCGCAGGGGAATATTCCGGCTGAAGCCAGAGCTGGTAAAAGGTATGCTGGCCATTGGGCTGTCGCCGTTCTTGATGAACGCCTGCGCGTGCCTGATAGTGATTCTCATCAACAAGGCGCTGAAGGAGTACGGCGGAGATGTGGCCATTGGCGCCTACGGGGTAATCAACCGGATTGTTTTTCTTTTCGTCATGGTCGTCATGGGGCTGAATCAGGGGATGCAGCCCATTGTGGGCTACAACTACGGCGCACGCCATGCCGACCGCGTGAGCAAAGTTACCCGCCTGACCATCTGGTGGGGGATGGGCGTTACCACGTTTGGGGCGCTGCTCTGCCAGCTCTTCCCGAGCTTCATCGTTGGGTGGTTCACCACCGACGCAGAGCTTACGCAGGCCTCCGTGCAGGGGATACGCATCATTTTTGCCGTTTTTCCCATCGTTGGCTTTCAGATGGTTACCTCCAACTTTTTCCTCTCCATCGGGAAGCCCAAGATTGCCATCTTTCTGTCGCTCACCCGGCAGATGCTGTTCTTGGTGCCCTGCCTGATTATTCTTCCGTACTTTTTCCATACCGTTGGCGTATGGGTCAGCATACCGATAGCCGATTTTGTTGCCTCAGCGGTTACAGCGGTCGTCTTTTTCAGGGCTACCAAATCGCTTAGCAGGGGAGGGTGGATATAGCGCGGAGGGTGACTGGTAAAGAGCCAATCCTCGCGCAAGTTTGTAAGGCAAGAGTAGCTATGCAGCGCATAGCGTGCATAGCGATTGCTTTAGCCGGCATAGCGATTGCTCTTTGCCTATCAGCGCACACATCTCCGACGCGCCGCCCGGCGTTGAAAGCCGCCCCGTAACGGCAATGCGTACAATCCACAGCAGCTGCTTCTTTTTGAGGTCGAGCTGCGCCGTTAGCTGCTCAAGCGCGGCGAACAGCGCGTCGTTGCTCCAGTTCTCAATGCCCTCCAGCGCTGCGATTGCTGCGGGTAAAACCTCTTTTGCCAGCTGCGCGGACGACTTGGCGTTCTTATTCTCGAACAGCTCCAAGCTGTAGCCCTCAAAGCTGTCTATAAACTCAATGATTTCTGGTATGTCGGAGAGTGCGCTGATTCTTGCTTGCACCAGCGCGCTGAGCAGGTTGAAGTCTACCGGCGTGGAGATGGCGCGGTAGCGCGGCGCCGCAAGCTCGTGGAAGCGCTGCAGGGGCAGCTCTTTTATGTACTGCGCGTTGAGCCACCGCAGCTTGACCTCGTCGAACACGGCAGACGACTTGGATATGCCGCTGATGTCGAAAGCTTCGACCAGCTCGTCGAGGCTAAACTTCTCCACCTCGCTTTTGGGATTCCACCCCAGCAGCGCCACGTAGTTCAGGATAGCTTCGGGTAAAAATCCCTTGCCCAGAAAATCCTCAAAGTTGGCATCGCCGTGCCGCTTGCTCAGCTTGTGGCGCTTGTCCCGCATGATGTGGGGCAGGTGCACGTACAGCGGTACTGCCCACCCCAGCGCCTCGTAGAGCAGGTTGTAGTTGGGCGTGCTGCTGAGGTACTCCATGCCCCGAAAGACGTGGGTTATTCCCATCAGGTGGTCGTCAACAACGTTGGCGAAGTTGTACGTTGGGAATCCGTCGGACTTGAGCAGGACGTTGTCGTGCAGCTCCCTGTTTTCGATGCTGATTTCGCCGTACACCAGGTCGGAGAAAGTAGTGATGCCTTCCTGCGGCACGTTCTGGCGGATAACGTAAGGGGCGCCGCGGGCGAGCTTTTCCTCGACTTCTTCCGGGCTGAGGTGCAGGCAGCGCTTGTCGTAGCGGCGGTTTCCGGTGCCGTCAACCAGCGCGTCAAGCCTTTCCTTGGTGCAGAAGCAGCGGTAGGCGTGGGAGGAATCTACGAGCGCCATGGCGTACTTTTTGTAGATGTCCCTTCGCTCGCTCTGCATGTAAGGCCCGCAGGGGCCGCCCACGTCGGGGCCTTCATCGTGGCGGAGGTTGGCGAGCTTCAGCGTGCTGTAGATTGCGCTTACGGCATCGCCCACGAGGCGCTCTTGGTCGGTGTCCTCTATGCGCAGGATGAACTGTCCTTGGTTCTTCTTTGCAAACAGGTAGGCGTACAGCGCCGTCCGGAGGTTGCCTATGTGCATAAATCCGGTTGGGCTTGGGGCAAATCTTGTTCGTATGCTATTCATTTTCAAGTCAATAATTTCTGTCTTTCGAGATAGCCTGCACCTGCTCTACGGAGATTTTTGCAACGCGGACTACGTCCTGATATTTTTCCATTTCCTTATGGGTTAGTTTTTTTTATACTGCCCGCGTGCGGTATAAGTATATTTACCAGGTGGTCAATACATTACCATTTACCATCATAGCCGATAAGCAGCTATTTTCTTACGAAAATTACATAAAAATCATGCAATCTCTAAGCGCGGTGCGCAAAATGGTGCAATTCAAGTTGCTGCGCCGCGCAATACCGGATGATGGAGGGGCGGCTTCGGTCGGAATGACAGCGCGGTGGGGGGGTATTATGCCCGCTCCTGCTCTTTGAGAATGGCGGCTACTTTCTCCGCAGAGAGCTGGGTGTACGCGGCTATTTTCTCCACGGGTAGCCCCATGCTCCGCAAATTTGCCACAAATTT
>JAIRMD010000016.1 GCA_031258915.1 Prevotellaceae bacterium | reverse complement strand
AGCAGCGATGACCGAAGGCGACAATTCAAAAAAAAAGTGGTATGTGCTACGCGCTATAGGAGGAAAGGAAAAAAAGGCAAAGGAGTGCATCGACAACGAAGTGCGCAGGTTGGGGCTTGAGGATTTGATTACCCAGGTGCTCATTCCTGTCGAAAAGGTGTATCAGATACGCAGCGGAAAAAAGGTGAGCAAAGACCGCGTTCTTTTTCCGGGCTACGTGTTCATAGAAATGGTACTGACCGGCGAAATTCAGCATATTTTGATAGATATTCCTAACATCATCGGCTTCTTGGGCGACGGCTCCAAGAAGGGTACGGCGATACCGCTGCGCCCCAGCGAGGTGAGCCGGATGCTGGGAAGCGTGGACGAAATTCAGGACAAGGAAGAGCAAATTACCACGCCATTCTACATTGGCGATGCCGTGAAGGTTATTGATGGCCCCTTTAACACTTTTTCCGGTACGATTGAAGAAATCAACGAGGAAAAGAAAAAGCTGAAAGTTATGGTCAAAATCTTTGGCCGCAAAACCCCGCTGGAGCTAAGCTTCCTGCAGGTAGAGAAGGAATAGATTTCAGATTTCAAATTCGAGGCAACGGTGGCCAAGCTGTAAATGTTGAAATCTGAAATCTGAAATCTGAAATCTGACAGACTGTTACGCACACTTTAAATAGCCCGCATCCTCAGCTTCCAATAGGGGTTGTGGGGCACACGAGAACAAACTAAAAAACGGATTAAGAAATGGCAAAAGAAGTAGCAGGTTTTATTAAGCTACAGATTAAAGGTGGAGCAGCCAACCCTTCACCTCCCGTAGGCCCAGCGCTTGGATCTAAGGGTGTGAATATCATGGAGTTTTGTAAGCAGTTCAACGCAAGAACGCAGGACCGCGCCGGGAAGGTGCTCCCTGTGGTTATTACTGTTTACAAAGACAAGTCGTTTGATTTTATCATCAAGCAACCTCCCGTTGCTATTCAGCTCAAAGAAATCACCAAGTTAGACCTGAAAAAGGGAGGCTCTGCCGAACCCAACCGTAAAAAAGTAGCCAACGTTACGTGGGAGCAGGTGAAGGCAATTGCCGAAAGCAAGATGCCGGACATGAACGCTTTTACGGTAAAGTCGGCCATGAGCATGGTTGCAGGTACGGCGCGGAGCATGGGTATTGAGGTGAAAGGCGAATTCCCTGCCAATGTGTAAACTACAAAAAAATCTTTTGATAAATGAAGCCTACAAAAAACAGAAAGGTTGTTTTAACAAAGGTCGAGCAGGGTAAGCAGTACAAGCTCTCCGAAGCAGCGACGCTTTTGAAGGATATTTCCTTTACAAAGTTTGATGCGTCGGTAGAGGTGTCTGTGCGCTTGGGGGTAGATCCGAAAAAACCTAACCAAATGGTTCGCGGCGTGGTAACGCTGCCGCACGGCACGGGTAAAAACGTGCGCGTGCTGACGCTTTGCACGCCCGACAAGGAAGCCGAGGCAAAATCTGCCGGCGCAGACTACGTTGGGCTGGACGACTACATCGAAAAAATCAAAGGTGGGTGGACTGACGTTGACGTGATAATTACCATGCCCAGCGTAATGGCCAAAATCGGCGCATTAGGCAGGGTGCTCGGGCCGCGAGGCCTGATGCCGAACCCTAAAACCGGTACGGTAACCATGGAGGTGGGCAAGGCTGTGCAGGAGGTGAAAGCCGGCAAAATTGACTTTAAGGTTGATAAAACCGGCATCGTTCATGCGGCTATAGGCAAGGTGTCGTTTGATGCCGAGAAGATAACCGAAAACGCAAAGGAGCTTATTCACACCATTGTGAAGCTCAAGCCCTCGGCAGCTAAGGGTACTTACCTCAAAAGCATTACCATTTCATCTACCATGAGCCCCGGCCTGGCCATTGACCCCAAGTCGGTTGAAGACAAATCGTAGTAGCAAAAATTCACCATGAAAAAAGAAGAAAAAAAGGTTATTATTGATAGGCTATCCGAGCAGCTCAAGGCAACGCCCCACTTTTACCTTACGGATATTTCGACGCTCAACGCAGCGAAAACAACCAAGCTAAGGAGAAAGTGCTTCGAGAAGCAGATCACGCTGGTAGTAGTAAAAAATACTTTGCTGCGCAAGGCGCTGGAACAAATAGGCTTCGCCGAAGCCGATATTTTTGGCGTGCTCACAGGCGCAACGTCCATTATGCTTGCCGAAGGCGCAAACGTACCGGCAAAGCTCATCGAAGAATTTCGCGCTACCGGCGACAAGCCGACGCTCAAAGCCGCCTACGTGCAAGAATCGCTCTACGTGGGCGACCACATGCTCGACGAGCTGGTGAACATCAAGAGCCGCCAGGAGCTCGTTGCCGACGCTGTAGCGCTGCTGCAATCGCCAACCCGAACCGTTATCGCTGCGCTGCAATCGGGCGAGCATACGCTGGGAGGCCTTGTAAAAACGCTCGAATCGCGCGCGGCGTGAGCGCTCTGCGCTATCGGAAAAATAACAGCGCGCCAACGCCGCCCGGCCGGCACCGTAAAAATAGGGTGGCAATTTTTTAGTAAACTAAACACTCAAAAAAAAGTATAAGAAAATGGCTGACATAAAAAATTTAGCAGAAGAGCTGGTAAACCTTACCGTAAAAGAAGTAAGCGAGCTCGCAAAAATTTTGAAAGATGAATATGGTATTGAGCCTGCAGCCGCTGCCGTGGCGGTGGCTGCTCCTGCTGCCGGCGGCGCTGCCGCTGCCGAAGCAGAGCAAACCGAGTTTGATGTAATCCTCAAGAGCGCCGGTGGAAGCAAGCTGCAGGTGGTGAAGGTGGTGAAGGAAATTACCTCGCTTGGCCTGAAGGAAGCAAAAGATTTGGTTGACGCCGCTCCGAAACCTGTAAAGGAGAAAATTTCGAAGGCTGACGCCGAAACCATAAAAAAGCAGCTCGAAGAGGTAGGAGCAGAAGTTGAAGTAAAATAACAACTTCTTTACCAGAAGACAGTTAGGTTTAGAATTTCGCTCACATGAAGTTCTAAGCCTATTGCTGCTTACTGCGCAGGCAGTGCTACAATGAGTAGTTTTTAGCGTTCACATGTTCACATCTTATCTTTCAATAAATACAGACATGCTCTCACACAACAATGCCACCGAGCGTATCAGCTTCGCGACCATAAAGAATAAATTTGAACACCCCGATTTTTTGGAAGTGCAGCTGAAATCGTTTCAGGATTTTTTTCAGCTTGAAACAACTTCGGAGAACCGAAAAAATGAAGGTCTATTCAGGGTCTTTCAAGAAAATTTTCCTATTACCGACACGCGCAACAACTTTGTGCTGGAGTTTGTTGATTACTTTATCGATCCTCCGCGCTACAACATTGACGAATGCTTGGAGCGGGGGCTTACCTACAGCGTTCCGCTCAAGGCCAAGCTGAAGCTTTTCTGCACCGACCCCGAGCATGAGGATTTCGATACCGTGATACAGGATGTCTACTTAGGCACCGTTCCCTACATGACGCCCCGCGGTACGTTTGTCATCAACGGCGCCGAGCGCGTGGTGGTGTCGCAGCTGCACCGCTCGCCGGGCGTATTCTTCGGCCAAAGCACGCACGCCAACGGCGCCAAGCTTTACTCGGCGCGCATTATCCCCTTCAAAGGCTCGTGGATTGAGTTTGCCACCGACATCAACAACGTGATGTACGCCTACATCGACCGCAAAAAGAAGCTGCCCGTAACTACGCTGCTGCGTGCAATAGGCTACGAATCGGACAAGGATATTTTGGAAATATTCGGGCTGGCCGACGAGGTGAAAGTCTCCAAAAGCACGCTGAGCAAGTACATCGGCCGCCGGCTGGCAGCCCGCGTGCTCAAATCGTGGATTGAAGATTTTGTGGACGAGGACACGGGCGAGGTGGTCTCCATTGAGCGCAACGAGGTGGTGATTGACCGCGAGGTGGTGCTCGAAAAGGAGCACATTGAGCCTATCCTCGAGTCGGATGCCAAGTCTATTTTGCTCCACAAGGAAGGCCAAAACGCTGCGGAGTACTCCCTCATCCTGAATACGATGCAGAAAGACCCCTGCAACTCGGAAAAGGAGGCGGTGGTGTACATTTACCGGCAGCTGCGCAGCTCCGAGCCGCCCGATGAAGCTACGGCGCGCGACGTTATCGACAAGCTCTTCTTCTCCGACAAGCGCTACGACCTGGGCGACGTGGGGCGCTACCGCATCAACACCAAGCTCGGCCTAAGCATCCCCACCGGTACCAGGGTGCTGACTAAAGATGACATGATTGCCATCATCAGGCACCTGATACAGCTCATCAACTCCAAAGCCGACGTGGACGATATTGACCACCTGAGCAACCGCCGCGTGCGCACGGTTGGCGAGCAGCTTGCCAACCAGTTTGGCGTTGGGCTGGCGCGTATGTCGCGAACTATTCGCGAGCGCATGAACGTGCGCGACAACGAAGTGTTTACGCCTATCGACCTGATCAACGCCAAGACGCTTTCGTCGGTTATCAACTCATTTTTTGGGACTAACCAGCTCTCGCAGTTCATGGACCAAACCAACCTGCTCACCGAGATTACGCACAAGCGCCGCACGTCGGCCCTGGGGCCAGGCGGCTTGAGCCGCGAGCGTGCAGGTTTCGAGGTGCGCGACGTGCACTATACGCACTACGGGCGCCTGTGCCCCATTGAAACCCCCGAAGGCCCCAACATCGGCCTCATATCGTCGCTTTGCGTTTACGCCAGGATAAACAAGCTTGGCTTCATCGAAACGCCCTACCGTAAGGTCAGCGGCGGAAAAGTAAACCTCGACAACCGCGAGGTGGTGTACATGAGCGCCGAGGAGGAGGAAAACAAGGTTATTGCGCAGGCCAACTCCGCCATCGACAAAGATGGGAATTTTGTTGATACCCGCATAAAGTGCCGCTTGGAAGCCGACTATCCGGTAACGGAGCCGGATAAGATAGAGCTGATGGACGTTGCTCCCAACCAGATAGCCTCCATTGCCGCTTCGCTTATCCCGTTTTTGGAAAACGACGACGCCAACCGTGCGCTCATGGGGGCAAACATGATGCGGCAGGCCGTTCCGCTCGTCCGCCCCGAAGCGCCTATTGTGGGTACAGGGCTTGAGGGAGAGGTGGTGCGCGACAGCCGCACGCAAATAGTGGCCGAGCGCAACGGCGTGGTGGAGTACGTAGATTCCCGCGAAATTCACGTGAGGTACAGCTACACGGAGGCGGAAAAGTTCGTTTCCTTTGACCCTGACTTGGTGGTGTATAAAATTACCAAGTACCAGAAAACGAACCAGAATACCTGCATTAACCTGCGCCCTGTGGTGCGCAAGGGGCAGCGGGTAGCCAAGGGGCAGCTGATGACCGAAGGCTACTCAACCCAGGGCGGAGAGTTGGCGCTGGGGCGTAACCTCAAGGTAGCCTTCATGCCATGGAAGGGCTACAACTTTGAGGATGCCATTGTGCTCTCCGAGCGGCTGGTGCGCGAGGATGTCTTTACCTCCATACACATTGACGAGCACATCATGGAGGTGCGCGATACCAAGCGCGGCATGGAGGAGCTGACCTCGGATATCCCCAACGTGAGCGAGGATGCAACGCGCAACCTCGATGAGAACGGGCTTATCCGCATTGGCGCTACGGTTGTACCCGGCGATATTCTTATCGGAAAAATTACGCCGAAGGGCGAAAGCGACCCCTCGCCCGAGGAGAAGCTGCTGCGCGCCATATTCGGCGATAAGGCCGGCGACGTGAAGGACGCATCGCTGAAAGCTTCCCCCTCGCTCTACGGCACGGTGGTGGACAAAAAGCTCTTTTCGCGCGTTACCAAAGAGGACAAAAAATCGAAGGCAAGCGAGCGGCAGCTGATGCAAAGGCTGGACAACGAAATGGAGACAAAGGCTGATGCGCTAAAAACCTCCCTAGTGGAGAAGCTATTTACGCTGGTGAACGGGAAAATATCGCAGGGAGTGTCAGATTGCTTTGGCACAGAGGTGGTTGCGAAAGGCGTAAAGTTTACGCAGCGCCTGCTCATGGACCTTGACTACACCAACATTAACGCTACCAAGTGGACGACAGATAGGGAAAAGAACGCCACGATACGTAAGCTCGTCCACAACTACCTGATTAAGTACAAGGAGCTGGATGCTGCAGTAAAGCGCAAAAAGTACAACCTGACCATTGGCGATGAGCTGCCGAGCGGTATTGTGCAGATGGCAAAGGTTTACATTGCCAAAAAGCGCAAAATTACGGTGGGCGATAAAATGGCCGGACGACACGGCAACAAAGGCATTGTAGCCCGCGTGGTGCGCGACGAAGACATGCCCTTCCTCGAAGACGGCACAATTGTAGATATTGTGCTTAACCCTCTGGGCGTGCCTTCGCGCATGAACCTCGGGCAGATATACGAAACAGTGCTGGGCTGGGCAGGTAAGCAAATGGGGCTAAAATTTGCAACCCCCATCTTTGACGGTGCGCAGCTGGAGCACCTGACCGAGTATACCGAAAAGGCAGGCATTCCGCGCTTTGGTAAAACCTACCTGCACGACGGCGGAACCGGCGAGCAGTTTGACCAGCCGGCTACGGTGGGCGTTATCTACATGATTAAGCTTGGCCACATGGTGGACGATAAGATGCATGCCCGCTCCATTGGCCCGTACTCGCTCATCACGCAGCAGCCGCTGGGCGGCAAGGCGCAGTTTGGCGGTCAGCGCTTCGGCGAAATGGAGGTGTGGGCGCTCGAGGCGTTTGGCGCTGCAAACATTTTGCAGGAAATCCTTACGGTGAAATCCGACGACGTGGTGGGCAGAGCCAAAACTTACGAAACAGTAGTGAAAGGCGACCCAATGCCTACGCCGGGGCTACCCGAATCGCTCAACGTGCTGCTCCACGAGCTGAGGGGACTGGGGCTGAATATTGGGCTGGACTGATAAAAGTCGAAAGTCGAAAGTCCCGTAGGGACGGCGCTTTACTAACCGTATGCTTTAGCTTACGGGCAACACCAGAATCTGAAATTTAAATCATATAATGAAAAAAGATACTAAGCTCAAGAGCAATTTTAGCCAAATAAGCATCAGCCTTGCCTCGCCGGAGCAGATCCTGTCGCTGTCGAGCGGGGAGGTGCTCAAGCCCGAAACCATCAACTACCGCACGTATAAGCCGGAGCGCGACGGGCTTTTTTGCGAGCGCATTTTTGGCCCGATAAAGGACTACGAGTGCCACTGCGGGAAGTACAAGCGCATTCGCTACAAAGGCATTGTGTGCGACCGCTGCGGGGTGGAGGTAACGGAGAAAAAAGTGCGCCGCGAGCGCATGGGGCACATCACGCTGGTGGTGCCGGTGGCGCACATCTGGTACTTCCGCTCGCTGCCCAACAAAATAGGCTACCTGCTCGGCATCCCCACCAAAAAGCTGGACGCCGTGATCTACTACGAGCGCTACGTGGTAGTGCAGCCGGGCGTTATGGGGGCGCAGGGCATCAGCACCAACGACTTGCTGACCGAGGAGGAGTACCTGCAGATCATTGAGCAGCTCCCCAAGAACAACGCCCACCTGGACGATAGCGACCCCAGCAAGTTTATTGCCGGCATGGGCGCAGAGGCCATCTACATGCTGCTTCAGCGCATGGATCTCAACGCGCTGTCGTTCGACTTGCGCGACCGCGCAAGCCGCGAAACCTCGCAGCAGCGCAAAACAGACGCGCTCAAGCGCCTTCGCGAAATTGAGTCTTTTCGCGATTCGCGCGAGGTGAACAAGCCTGAGTGGATGATTATGAAGGTGCTGCCGGTGATTCCGCCGGAGCTGCGCCCGCTGGTGCCGCTCGACGGCGGACGCTTTGCCACCTCAGACCTGAACGACCTCTACCGCCGCGTTATCATTCGCAACAACCGCCTGAAAAGGCTTATCGAAATCAAGGCGCCCGAGGTAATCCTGCGCAACGAAAAGCGGATGCTGCAGGAAGCGGTAGACTCGCTGTTCGACAACTCGCGCAAGTCCAACGCCGTGAAAACGGAGTCGAACCGCGCCCTGAAATCGCTGAGCGACAGCTTGAAAGGAAAGCAGGGGCGCTTCCGCCAAAACTTGCTGGGCAAGCGCGTTGACTACTCGGCGCGCTCGGTGATTGTGGTAGGCCCCGAGCTCAAAATGCACGAGTGCGGCTTGCCTAAAGAAATGGCCGCCGAGCTCTACAAGCCCTTTGTTATCCGCAAGCTCATAGAGCGCGGCATTGTAAAAACCGTGAAGTCGGCAAAAAGGATAGTTGACCGCAAAGACCCCGTGATATTTGACATTCTGGAGAACGTGATGAAGGGCCACCCCGTGCTGCTCAACCGCGCGCCAACGCTGCACCGCTTGAGCATTCAGGCGTTCCAGCCCCGCCTGATTGAGGGTAAGGCCATCCAGCTTCACCCGCTGTCGTGCACCGCGTTCAACGCCGACTTCGACGGCGACCAGATGGCGGTGCACCTCCCGCTGGGCAACGCCGCCATCCTTGAGGCGCAGCTGCTCATGCTGGGGTCGCACAACATCCTCAACCCGGCAAACGGAGCGCCCATCACCGTGCCTTCGCAGGACATGGTGCTTGGCCTGTACTACATCACCAAGCCGCTCAAGGGCGCCAAGGGCGAAAACCTGACCTTTTACGGAACGGAGGAGGTGCTCATTGCCTACAACGAAAAAGCTGTTGACCTGCACGCCATTGTGAAGGTGCGCTACCCCATTTGGCAGGAGGCAACCCGCAGCTACAGGCACGAGGTGATAGAAACAACGGTGGGGCGCATCATTTTCAACCAGTTCGTGCCCAAAGAGGTGGGCTACCTCAACGCGCTGCTGACCAAAAAATCGCTGCGCGACATCATCGGGCTTATCATCAAAACGACCAACATCGCTACCACCGCCAAGTTCCTTGACGACATTAAAGACTTGGGCTACCAGATGGCGTTTCGCGGCGGCCTCTCGTTCAACCTCGAGGACGTTATTATCCCCAAGGAAAAGCATGAGCTGGTGCAGGAAGGCTACCACCAGGTAGAGGAGGTGGAGAGCAACTACAGCATGGGCTTCATCACCAACAACGAGCGCTACAACCAGGTGATTGACGTGTGGACGCACACCAACGCCAAGCTGACCCAAATCCTGATGAAGCAGCTCACGCTGGACAACCACGGGTTTAACTCGGTGTACATGATGCTCGACTCCGGCGCGCGCGGCTCGAAGGAGCAAATCCGCCAGCTCTCCGGGATGCGCGGCCTCATGGCCAAGCCCCAGAAGTCGGGAGCGGAAACGGCGCAGATTATCGAAAACCCTATCCTGTCGAACTTCAAAGAGGGCTTGTCGGTGCTGGAGTACTTCATATCCACCCACGGTGCCCGCAAGGGCTTGGCCGATACCGCGCTCAAAACCGCCGACGCGGGCTACCTCACGCGCCGCTTAGTGGACGTTTCGCACGACGTGATCATCAACGAGAATGACTGCGGAACGCTGCGCGGCCTGCTGGCCTCGGCCATAAAGAATAACGAGGATGTGGTGGTGTCGCTTAGCGAGCGCATCCTCGGCAGAACATCGGTGCACGATGTGGTAAACCCGCTGACGAACGAAACGCTGGTCAAAGCAGGCGACGAAATTACCGAAGACATTGCCCGCGCAATAGAGGAGTCGCCCATTGAGCAGGTCGAAATCCGCTCGGTGCTCACCTGCGAATCGAAGAAAGGTGTTTGCGCCAAGTGCTACGGACGCAACCTCGCCACCGGGCGCATGGTGCAAAAGGGCGAGGCGGTTGGCGTAATTGCCGCCCAGTCCATCGGCGAGCCGGGAACGCAGCTTACGCTGCGCACGTTCCACGTGGGCGGTACGGCCTCGAACGTGATGAGCGACTCGAAGGTCGTTGCCCGCTACGACGGCATCCTGCGCATTGACGAGCTGCGCACCGTCGAAAAGCAGGGCGAAAGCGGCGCAGTGAATGTGGCCATAGGCCGCCTGGCCGAAATGTACATTATCGACAAAAACACCGGCGCCGTCCTCTACACGCACGGCGTGCCCTACGGCGCCACGCTGTACTTCAAAAATGGCGTTGAAGTGAAGAAGGGCGACCTGATATGCGAGTGGGACCCCTACAACGCCGTTATCATCTCGGAGTACGCCGGCACGGTGGAGTTCGAAAGCCTGATAAAGGACATCACCTTCAAGGAGGAAACAGACGACCAGACGGGCTACAGCGAAAAGGTGATTGTGGAGTCGCGCGACAAAACCAAAAACCCGCTGGCAAAAATCGTGAACGATGACGGCGAGGAGGTTAAGAGCTACAACCTGCCCGTAGGCGCTCACATCGTAGTGGAGCCGGAGCAGGAGGTGCAGATTGGCGATGTGCTGGTGAAAATACCCCGCGCCGTGGGCAAGGCCGGCGATATTACCGGCGGCTTGCCCCGCGTAACGGAGCTCTTTGAGGCTCGCAACCCAAGCAACCCCGCGGTGGTATCGGAAATCGACGGCGAGGTGCTGCTGGGCAAAGTGAAGCGCGGCAACCGCGAAATCGTCATCACCTCAAAAACCGGCGAGGAGAAGCACTACCTCGTGCCCCTCTCCAAGCAAATACTGGTGCAGGAAAACGACTTTGTTCGCGCCGGCACCCCGCTCTCCGACGGCGCCATAACCCCCGACGACATCCTGAAAATTTTGGGGCCAACCAAGGTGCAGGAGTACATCGTGAACGAGGTGCAGGAGGTATACCGGCTGCAAGGCGTAAAAATCAACGACAAGCACTTTGAGGTGATTGTGCGGCAGATGATGCGCAAGGTGGAAATTGCCGATGCCGGCGACACCCGCTTCCTCGAAAAGGAGGTGGTGGACAGGTGGGAGTTCACGCAGGAAAACGACTGGATTTTTGACAAAAAAGTGGTGATAGATGCAGGAAATTCTGCCGAAATGAAGGTTGGGCAAATTGTTACCGCCCGCAAGCTGCGCGACGAGAACTCAATGCTCAAGCGCAAAGACCTCAAGCCGGTGGAGGCGCGGGACGCTATGCCGGCCACCTCGTCGCAGGTGCTACAGGGCATTACCCGTGCGGCGCTGCAAATTCGCAGCTTTATGTCGGCAGCCTCGTTTCAGGAAACCACCAAGGTGCTCAACGAAGCCGCCATCAGCGGCAAAGTGGACACGCTGGAGGGGCTCAAGGAAAACGTCATCTGCGGCCACCTGATACCCGCCGGTACAGGCCTGCGCGAGTTCGACCGCATCATCGTAGGCTCAATGGAGGATATGCAGCGAATGGCCTCTAAAAAAGAGAAAAAATCTGCCGCTATCGTCGCCACTGCAACCGCAGCGGTAGAAGCGTAGGAGGCTTTTGGGTGTAAAGTAAGGGGCACGGAGATGCTTCTCCGTGTGCCCCTTAGAAAAATCACAGACAGTGAGGGGGCGTTGCCCCCCCCTCACTTCTTTTTCTTCCTGTAAATGCGGTACTCCACGTTGACCGGAATGTTTCCGGTGGAGTCGGCTGAGCTCCTGATGGTTTCGTTCACGTAGTCGATGTAGAGCTTGCTGGGGTAGGGGTAAACCCGCACCCCCTTCATCCACGAGCCGCCGGGGTAC
>JAIRMD010000058.1 GCA_031258915.1 Prevotellaceae bacterium | reverse complement strand
CCGCTGCGCAGCAGCGCTATTTCGCCGCCTGCCGCCGCCTCGGGCGATACGTGCCCGATGGACAGCCCCGATGTGCCGCCCGAGAAGCGCCCGTCGGTGATGAGTGCGCAGGCCTCGCCCAACTTCCGGCTCTTGATGTACGAGGTGGGGTAGAGCATCTCCTGCATGCCGGGGCCTCCGCGCGGCCCCTCGTAGCGGATGACCACCACGTCGCCCGCCTGCACCTGCCCGCCGAGAATGCCGTCGCACGCCTCCTCCTGCGACTCAAAAACTTTGGCCTTGCCGGTGAAGGTGAATACCTTTTCGCTCACCCCCGCCGTCTTCACAATGCAGCCGTTGGTGGCGATGTTGCCAAACAGCACCGCCAGCCCGCCGTCCCTGCTGTAGGCGTGCTGCACGCTGCGGATGCAGCCGCCCTTCCTGTCCCTGTCGAGCTCGGGGTAGGAGGCGCTTTGCGCCCCCATAGCCAGCTTTTGCCTGCCGCCGCCGGGGGCGCTCAGGCACAGCGCTGCCGCCTCCGGAGATGCGCTAGGGCTTACGATGTCGTACTTTTCGATGGCCTGCCTTAGCGTAAGGCCGTCGGCGCGGATTGCCGAGGCGTTCACCAGCCCTGCGCGGTGTAGCTCTGCCATGATGCCCAGCACGCCGCCTGCGCGGTTAACGTCCTCTACGTGATAGCTGCGCGTGTTGGGCGCAACCTTGCAGAGCACGGGTACTTTTCGCGAGAGCGCGTCGATGTCGTGCATGGAGAAATCCACGCCGGCCTCCTGCGCCACGGCCAGCAGGTGCAGCACCGTGTTGGACGACCCGCCCATGGCGATGTCCAGCGTCATGGCGTTGAGGAATGCGTCGCGGGTGGCGATGGCGCGTGGCAGCACGCCGGCGTTGCCGCGCTCGTAGCGCTCGCGCGCCATCTCGACGATGCGCGCGGCGGCCATGTCGAGCAGCTTGAGGCGGTTGGCGTGGGTGGCAACAATTGTTCCGTTGCCGGGCAGCGCCAGCCCAATGGCTTCGGTGAGGCAGTTCATGGAGTTGGCGGTGAACATGCCCGAGCACGAGCCGCACGAGGGGCAGGCGCCGGCCTCGACCTGCCGCAGCGCGTCGTCGCTCACGCTCTCGTCGGCGGCCATCACCATAGCGTCTATCAGGTCGTACTTTTTGCCGCCGACAACTCCCGCCTCCATAGGCCCCCCCGACACAAAAATGGCGGGTATGTTGAGGCGCATGGCGGCCATGAGCATGCCCGGCGTAATCTTGTCGCAATTGCTGATGCACACCATAGCGTCCACGCAGTGGGCGTTGCACATGTACTCCACGCTGTCGGCAATGAGGTCGCGCGAGGGCAGCGAGTAGAGCATGCCGCCGTGCCCCATGGCAATGCCGTCGTCTATGGCGATGGTGTTAAACTCAGCGGCAAAGCAGCCGCGCTTCTCTACTTCGGCCTTTACGCGCTGCCCTGCGCCGTGCAGGTGCGCGTGCCCGGGCACCAGCTGCGTGAAAGAGTTGACCACAGCGATAATGGGATGCCCCATCTGCTCCGGCTTCATGCCGTTTGCGAGCCACAGGCTACGCGCTCCCGCCATCCGGCGGCCCTGCGTACAAGCGGCGCTGCGAAGTTTCATGTAGATTTCTTTTAAAGAATGTTTACGCTGTCAAAATTTACGGCGCAAAGATACGGCTTTTTCTGCAACCTGCATTTTTTCGAAATATTTTTTTTACCTTTGCAGCGGTCAAGCCGTAGCTTTGCGGCATGATGTACAAGTAATGGGGTGTTAGCTCAGCTGGCCAGAGCGCTTGCATGGCATGCAAGAGGTCATCGGTTCGACTCCGATACGCTCCACTAAGGCAGCGCTGAATAGCGCTGCCTTATTTTTTGTAGCTTAGTAATCAGCAATTCTTTTCGGATTTAGCTTCTTGCAATTTCGGATAATGTTGCGTAATTTCGCAAAATGTGATACAAAAATAAGGTATAGTTTTTTTACGAAATTGCCGACTTTGCCCCTTCCGTACCTTAGGAATGGGCAAAATCGGCAACTTTAAGCACGCTTTACTTGAACCGCATGGGAGCTCACGGAGTGAGGCCGCGTGCAGCATGCTACTCAAATCACCTCAGCTGGATTTTCTCCGGCTGCGTGTAGCACCGCTCGCTTGATTGCGCGGCTTTCACTCCTATTCTTGCGAAGAGATAGTCCGTAAGGCTTTCGGGGATGGCGGCCGTTACGGTTACCGTCTGACCGGGCGTGATGCTTGCGGCCGGCACAGACTCTTTGGCATCGTTGTATTGCTCATCCGTAATGATGGACTTGCTCAGGTACAGCGTAGCCGATTCCAGCGTGGCGGAAGCGCTCGCCTGCTGTACGGTAAACGTGGCGGTAATCCCGCCCGCATCCTTCTGGTAGCTGACGCCCGACGCTACAAAGTAGGGCGTAACCGGCACATCAACGGCGGTATTGCCTTTAACCGTTACCTTAATCGTGTCGCCGGGTTGATTTTCCCATGGAGCGCCGTTCAGCCGGACAATTTTATATTCGCCTTCAAACACAGCGGCATGAAACGTGCCGTCCCAGGCAATATACACCGGTATTTTTGTGCGCAGGGCAAAACCGTCCTGCCACAACTCCAGCTGCGCTCCGTTTGAGCGTACGCCCACGGGGTTTCCGTTATAGATAACTCTTCCTGAAAGAACCGCATCAGGGGCATCAAAATTGTCGTGCTCGCAGCTTACGCATAGCGAGCAGACAAAAACCGTAGCTAAAAATATACGTTTTTTCATATTCTTTTTCTTTATTATTTTAATGGAATGGATTTTTAACAATTTTTGGATTGTTGGTCAGCACAGCCGTTGCAATGGAAGAATAGTAGTTGGCCATCCTGAAATACCGGGCTCTCCTAAAGCGATTGGGGCGTACCCGGTCAAAGATATACTTGCCGTCGTCGGCATGTCCCGCGCGAATGACGCGGTAGGGGTAAAGCCCGTGCACCACAGCGGTGGGGTCGGCTTCCTGCCCGTTCCACACTTGGTCGGCTATCCGCCAGCGCTTCAAATCGAAATAGCGGTGGTCTTCAAAAGCCAGCTCAACCCGGCGTTCGTTGCGGATTACGTCAACGGTAAGGTTTGCTATGCTGTTTGCCGGAAAACCGCCGTGCTTTTCGCGCAGCTCGTTGACATAATTGGCTCCGCCTCCGTTTAGCTCAAAGGCCGCTTCGGCGGCGTTCAGGTAGACTTCGCCTAGGCGGAACCATGGCCACCAGTTTGAGGCAAGGCTGGGGCGAACGCCGTCCTGCGGATTTTCGCTGACAAACTTGCGAATATAAAATCCGGTGTTGCTTACGTACTGGTAATCGTTCTTCGGGCCGTCAAATCCCGTAAGCGGCTTCCCATCGTCATAAGTAGAACCCAGCTCACCTGTATGCAGGGAGTATTTGCCTTCCGCCTCATTCCATACGGCTACTCCTGCTTGTATATCCACGGGTTCGCCGCGAAATAGGCTCCCTGCGTAAACTACCGTTCCGTACAGACGGGCATCTTTGCCGGCAAATATTTCTTCCGGCTTTTCATACGCTACGTAATTGCCGGCGGTATCCTTGTCCTTCAAAGCGCCGGAGCTTCCATCCAAGTAATCGAAGCTTTCTACCAAGCTCAAAGAAGGCGCGAGCATAGAAGATCCTTCAATATCAACCCTGAAGCTTTTGACCACATTATCGTAAGTAAAGCTATGCACCTTGCCTGTGGCAAAATCCTTTGCAAAGATTATTTCCTTTGCGCTTTTATCCATAAAGAGCTTGTAGTAATCGTCGCCTTTGCTGCCGCTCGAAGGATTGTAGAGCTCGTACTCGGTATTGGCAATGATAGCCTGCGAAGCGGTCAACGATTTTTGGTAGTAATCGTTGGCCTTGCTGTCGGGAATACCGACTTCGCCGCCGGGAGTAGCGATGGGCGCTCCCATCAGCGCGTTGTACTTGGCTATGGAGCCGGCGTAAAGCATGGCGCGGCTTTGCAAAGCCAACGCCGCGTACTTGTTGGCGCGCGTCCTGCTGCCTTCGGTTGCGTTGAAGTTGTCCTTTATCGCTTCGAGCTCATCGTAAATAAAATCGTAAACATCCGACTCTTTCGCGCGAGGCACCTGCAACGGCGTTGGGTCGCCGCCACCTTCGTAAATCAGCTGGGTGGTAACGAGCGGCACGCCGCCCATGCGCTTCACCAGCTCAAAGTAAACGTATGCCCTGATAAACCGAAGCTCCGCATTGAACTGTTTCTTCTGCTCATCGGTCAGATTCCCGCCGTGCTGCGCTATGTTTTCCAGCGACAAGTTGATGTCCCTCAGAAAATCGTAATCCCAGTAGCGCCCATAGCTGTCTCCGTAAGCCAAATCATTATGACTATTCTGGTCGGTATGCCCAGACCACATGGCATCGTCAAATTCAGCGCTTGCTCCGGTGTTGAAAACTCCGGCAAGCTGGGGCAACCTATCGTAGTAGTTGGCCAGAACTCCCAAAATCATGTTCGGGTCATTCCAGACCTGCTCATCGGTAAGCCTATCCTTAGGCGTTCTTTCCAGCCATTCATCTTCGTTACAGCCGGCCAAAAGCCCCGCCGTTAGCATCGCTACTGGCAATAAATATTTCCTTTTCATAACTATTTGTATTAAAATGTTAGATTAAAACCAACCATAAATGCTTTTTGCTGAGGGTACACCACAGCCGCTCTTACCTCTATTTCGGGGTCAATGCCGTACTCTTTTACGTTATCCAGCGAGAATACGTTGGAGGCGTTAGCGTAAACGCGCAGGCCGCTGATATTGGCTCTCCCTAAGATGCTTTTGGGCAGGTTATACCCAAGCTCCAGATTTTTCAGGCGAAGAAACCAGACATCATGTAGCCAGAAGTCGCTGTTTTTACCATTATTCATGCTCGTGTTGTACCTGACGGCAGGATATTTTCCCGAAATCCATTCGCTGTTCGGGTCATACGGGTCGGCGCGATGCCACCTGTCCGTCAGGATAAAAGAGGCAGAGTTTCCGTTGGCGTGGAAAGGATTCCTCAGCTCGTAGTCCATGCACCACGACTGCATGGTGGCGCCTGCAAAGTCTAAGTTGAGGTCGAAATTTTTCCACTTCAACCCGATGTAGCCGCCGTAGCTCAGCATGGGCGCCCATCCGGTAGGATACCCGATAGGCCTTTCGTCCATGTCGTTGATAACTCCGTCGCCGTTTACGTCCTTATAGATAAGGTCGCCGGGGAGCTGCGTCCGGTTGCCCTGCCCGTCGTTGTTGATGGGGTAATTCCGGATTTCTTCTTCGGACTGAAACTGCCCGATTGCCTGATAGCCCCACCATATTCCGCCCCAACGGTCTTCTATTGAGTTGCGGTACTCATCCCACGAGTTGCCGAAGCGCGGCTTGTATGTTTCTACGTTTCTGAAGCGGGAGTAAGTTACGTTTGCGCTTACGGTGTAGCTCAGCTCTCCGGCTTTGTCGGCGTAGGTAATGATGCCTTCTACTCCCCTGTAGGCATCTGTGTTGAGGTTTTCGTTAGGCAGGCTGTAGCCCACTTCGCTCGGCAGGAGGACATCGTAGCGGGCGGCAGGTCGTCCCGAAATGATTTTCGTGAAGACATCCGTTGAAAGCGACAGCTTATCCTCAAAAAAGTTGACGTCAATGCCTGCATCGTACGTGGTGTTTTTTTCCCACGAGAGGTTGGCAACAGGCATCCCGCGGGGCCTCACCCCTACGACGGTTTTCCCATCTAATACGGCGCTGCCGTTGCCGTAATCGTACCCGCCAATGTATCCAAACATACCCACTCCGGCTTCGCTGCCGGTTTGCCCTGCGGAAGCTCTTAGCTTCAAATCGCTGACAACGGTTTTCAACCGCTCAAAAAACGGCTCGTCGGAAATACGCCAGCCGGCCGATACGCCCGGAAAGAAGCCCCAGCGCTTACCGGCGGCGTACAGGTAGGAGGCATCGTACCTTCCGAGCAGCTCCAGCATGTATTTATCTTTGTAGCTGTAGTTAACCCTTCCGATGTAGCCCGACCTTGCCTGATACTGCCATTCGTCGCCGTAACCGGTAAGCTCCGCCAGCGCTTTAAGCGGGATGTAGTTGTTCGTTGGCGCCGTATTCGACCACCGGTTTGCCATGTCGTAGTCCGACCTTTCATACGCAAAAACCGCCGACAGGTTGTGATTGTCGAATAGCGTCTTTGTATAGTTCAGCTGAAATTGCCCGTAGCGCGATACCGCCTCCGTCTGCTCTTCGAGCCTCCACCTTGCATCCTGCCCGCCTCCGCGAATGTAGGCATCGTTCACCCGGTCGTAGGTGTACATGTCGTACGAGTACTGGAAGCCGTCGAAGTCAAGATGGGTGTAGCTGTAGGAATAGGTGAACTTGGCCGACAGGCCAAAATCGAATTTATACTCCGCATACAAATTTGTATTTGCATTTTTTGTATGGTTATCCTTGTAGCCAGCAACATCTCTGCTGAAAATAGCAGGGTTCAGGTCAGGCCTGTTGGGAAGAAGATTTATGTACCGGGGGTTATCGTTGGCGTAAGGACCGTAGGTAGGGATGCTGCTGAAAAGCGACAGTATGGACGAAAAGTACCCGTCGCCGCCCGGCAACCCAACGTCTCTTGTGGTTTCCAAGCGGGCGTTGGTTTGTGCACCGACCGTAAACCTTTCGCCTATTTTGCTTTCGAGGTTGAGCTGCAAGTTGGTTCTGTTGTAGTCAAAATCTTTCATCAAGGCTTCCTGCCTCGTGTTAGACAAAGACAAGTAGTAGCTGGAGTGCTTCGATCCCCCTGTAACATTTGCGTTAATGTGGTTTTGCGGCACATTCTTTCGCATGATAATATCGTAGTAATCGTAGCTTTTATACCCGGGCTCCGCTCCGGCCTCCCACTTTGCCAGCTCTTCCCTTGTGTAGAGCGTGCTCGGGTCGTCTCCGGCGTTTTGTATCGCTTCAACCCGCCCCCTTACGTATTGTCCTGCGTTTGCAAGCTCCGGAAAGCGGGTGAGGTTCTGCCAGCCATAGTAACCGTTGACGTTCACCTGCACGTTATCGTCTTTGCGCCCCTTCTTTGTCGTAATCAGCACAACCCCTCCTGCGGCGCGTAAACCGTAAATGGAGGCGGAGGCATCTTTCAGTATGGAAATGCTTTCAATGTCTTCCAGGTTAAGCGCGTTAAAGGCATCCTCTCCCGACACCCTGGATTTACCCAGCCAGTTTCGGCTTGCGTCTCCGCCGTACGGGATACCGTCAATTACGTACAGCGGGTCTCCCATGTTGCGTATCTCAATGTTAATACCTCTGCCGGGGCGTGCGTCCATGGCCCTGGTGGATATCCCCGCCATTTTGCCGCTGAGCGCTCCGGCTGTAGTTGTTGAGGTGGAGCGCACGACATCATCCGAACCTATGCTGCTGATGGCGGTGGTTACCTTTCGCTTCGACTGCGTCCCGTAGCCCACCACCACTACCTCGTCAATGAACTGGTTGCTTTCGGCCAGCGTAACGTCAACGCGCCCCCGCCCGTCCACAGCGTCTTCCCTTGTGGTCAGGCCCAGAAAGGAGAACACCAGCGTTGCGTCGGCAGGCGCATTGAGGGTGTAAGCTCCGCTTACGCCAGTAATAGTGCCTATGGTGGAGCCTTTAACCACAACGCTTGCCCCCGCCACAGGGTCACCCTTGCTGTCGAGCACCGTGCCGGAAACGTTAATGTTTTGCGCCCATAGCGGCAAGGGCAAGGCGCAAAGGAGCAGCAGCGGTAGCGGCAGCAACAGGCATCTCATGCGTCGCAGCGCACCACCGACAAGCCGAACGGGCGCAGACGTAGCCCGCCCTGCCCGACTTTGATCGAGTAAGCTTTTCTTCATAACAAAATTGTTTAAGTGAGTAAATAAAAAGAATTGAGAAAATAGCGGGTAGCAGCAGAAAATTTCTGTGGCTTGCTACGCTTAGCATTAGCGTTAGGGAGGGAGGCATAAAAAAAGTGAACGGCCAAAATATTTTGCCATTCACTCTAAAATAAAAGTCGTAAACTATTGCAGGGTAGCAAAAAGTTACGTAACTTGCAGCCTCATTGTGTGTGTGTGTGTGTGTGTGTGTGTGTGTGTGTGTGTGTGTGTGTGTGTGTGTGTGTGTGTGTGTGTGCGCATTTAGCGCTTCAAAATTCAAAGATTGGGCTTGCGCCGAGAGGCGCAAAAATTTTTGAAACTCGAAGGTCGAAATTTCGGCTATTTGAGGGCTGCTACGCATCTGAATAACTCTTGAATAATTCGATTACCAAACTTGCGCCAAATGTACAAAAAATTTCGGCAGGCAAAATACCCTTACAGCTATTAATAGTTAATTAACGTAAATTGCTGGCTGAAAAGTGGGCGTTGTCCACTCCGGGTAGGGTAAGGCATCGCTTAGCCCGCTCTCGTCAAACGTTACCTGCCCGCCGGCCGGCACCGCACACGCCCCCCAAAAGCAGGGCGCATACAGGGCAAACGCATTTAAATTTTGAGTAAATTTATCAGATAACCCTTATTCCATGCGGCCTTGAGTCGTTTTCCCTTTAGCGTGCGTTTTCAATTAGCGTAGCGTCTACTCTAATGCGAGAATGCTCTCCACTTTCTCCCTGCTCAGCCCGGTAAACTCCTGAATTTGCTCAACGGAAAAACCTCTACGCTTCACGCTTAGCACAAGGTTTTTGAGGGCTTCGGCTCGACCTTTTGCCTCGCCTTCGGCTCGACCTTTTGCCTCGCCTTC
>JAIRMD010000258.1 GCA_031258915.1 Prevotellaceae bacterium | reverse complement strand
GTGTGTGTGTGTGTGTGCATCGTCCGTATGGAGAAAAGGTATTTTTCCCATACGGGTAGAGGTTAGGGTACTGATGCGCGTTAAATTTTTCATGCTCAAGCCGATGCTAATGCTTAGCTGTGCCTTTTCTCCAGCACCTTCACCACGTCGCTCAGGGCGTAGCCTTTTTGCGTAAGGAGCACGAGGAAGTGAAACATCAGGTCGGCAGCTTCGTTCAGAAACAGCTCGTCGTTGCTGTCCTTCGCCTCTATAATCAGCTCAACCGCCTCCTCCCCTACCTTCTGCGCTATTTTGTTCACTCCTCTCCTAAAAAGGGAGGTGGCGTACGAGTTGCTCGGCATTTCCTTTTTGCGGGCAGCAAGCAGGTCTTGCAGGTAGTCGAGGAAGAGAATTCCGCTCGTGTTCTTTTCGCCAAAGCAGGTGTCGGCGCCGGTATGGCAGACTACGCCGCGCGGCTTTGCTTTTACCAAAAGCGTATCGTGGTCGCAGTCTTCCGTTAGGCTCACAAGGTCAAGAAAGTTTCCGCTCTCCTCTCCCTTTGTCCATAGGCGGTTTTTGGTGCGGCTAAAAAAGGTGACCAGCTTCGTTTCTAATGTTTTGCGGTATGCCTCTTCGCTCATAAACGCCACCATAAGCACTCTGCCGGTTTTGTAGTCCTGCACCACCGCGGGCAGCAGTCCGTTCATTTTTGTAAAGTCTAAAGTCATAACGTATATGGATTTCAGATTTCAGATTTCAGATTTGAAATCACACAGCTTACCACGCAAAGAGCGGCAAATCTTTTGTCAACTTGTTTACCTCCGCGCGCACCTCTGCTATGACGCTATGGCGCTCGCTGTTGGCGAGTGTTTTGTGGATGAGCGAGGCGATGAGCGCCATGTCCTTTTCTTTAAGCCCTCGCGTGGTAACAGCGGGCGTACCTACGCGAAAACCGGAGGTTTGGAAGGGCGATCGCGTATCAAACGGCACCATATTTTTGTTGACCGTAATGTCGGCTTGCCCCAGCACGTTTTCGGCCTGCTTGCCGGTAAGCTCCGGGAAGTTTGCACGCAGGTCAATCAACATGAGGTGGTTGTCGGTACCTCCCGAGAATATTTTGTAGCCCAAGTCTACAAACGATTTAGCCATTGCAGCGGCGTTGCTCTTTACCTGCTGCTGGTAGGCCTTAAATTCGGGCTGTAGCGCCTCGAAAAATGAGACGGCTTTGGCGGCAATCACGTGCTCCAGCGGGCCGCCCTGTATGCCCGGGAATACGGCGGAGTTGAGCAGCTGCGATATTTTTTTTGGTTCGCCCTTTGGCGTTTTTGCTCCCCATGTATTTTCAAAATCTTTCCCTGCCAAAATCACGCCGCCGCGCGGTCCGCGTAGGGTTTTGTGAGTGGTTGATGTTACGATGTGCGCGTGCTTGCAGGGGTTGCTGAGCAGTCCGGCGGCGATAAGCCCCGCGGGGTGCGCCATGTCCACCCAGAGCACGGCGCCGATTTTGTCGGCAATTTCGCGCATTCGCCGGTAGTCCCACTCTCGCGAGTAGGCCGATGCGCCGCCAACGATGAGCTTTGGCTTGTGCTCCAGCGCCCGCCGCTCCATTTGGTCGTAGTCCACCAGGCCGTCGTCCTCCCTCACGCCGTAGGAAAGGGCGCGGAACCACAGCCCCGAAATGTTGACGGGCGATCCGTGCGTGAGGTGCCCGCCGTGCGAGAGGTCAAAACCCATGAACGTATCGCCGGGCTTTAGGACGGTAAGAAAGACGGCGGTGTTTGCCTGCGCACCGGAGTGGGGCTGCACGTTGGCGTACTCGGCATCAAAGAGCTGGCGAAGCCTGTCAATGGCCAGCTGCTCAGATTTGTCAACAATCTGGCATCCACCGTAGTATCGTGCACCCGGGTAGCCCTCGGCGTACTTGTTAGTCAGCACCGACCCCATAGCCTCCAGCACCTGAGTGCTCACAAAGTTCTCTGATGCAATAAGCTCAACGCCGTGCGCTTGGCGTGTGCGCTCCTGCTCTATCAGGTCAAAAATTTTGCTATCTCTTTTCATGTGTAGTAAGCTTGTTTTTACTTTTTTGAGCCACAAAGGTACGCTTTTTTGTTAGAAATCACGAAATAAAGACTATTTTTTCTTCGGTGTAGATTCAACATCTCAATGCAACCTTTATCAGGCAGTATCCGGCAAGCAATAGCAGCAAGGCTGTCAGCACAAAAGCCCATGCGTGCGCAGCTCTGGAGTGCGCCCGAAGCACATAGTCGTCGAGCACGAGGCGCGTAGCGTCAACTTTCCATGCAAGCGTATCATGCCTGCTTACATCTGCGTTGCTCCAAATCACCTTGCCCGGCATGAGCAGCTCGTACTCAGCAGCCATATCCGGCAGGTTGTCCGGCAGAAATCGTGCGCTAAAGTGCGCATCCATAGCCTGCCTGTTTTCTTCGTACAAGGCTGCAAAAACGCCGGTTGCAAAGTAGCTGTCGAGCATTTTACACGTTGCCTCAAGGTTTACTTCGGGTTCCGTATCATCCTTAAAGTATCTGTCATCTTTGACGTAGCGGTTAAATATGGAGTCTTTTACCTCCGCCAGCGCCAGCTGCGCCGCCCACAGGTGCGCCGGAGAAGCGTAAGCCTGCACAGCGTCAACGCTGCGCTCAAAGGCGTAGCGGTCGTAGAGCTTCAAGAATTTTTTTTCGATTATGCACAGCGCATCTTTCATCTCCATTCCGTTGGCGCCGGCCAGCGCCGAAAAATCTCCCTGAAACCAGATTTTTTGCTCGGCTTTGCTCATGTACTCATCCGGCGAAAAAGATATGGCGGTATCTAGAATCGTAGGGTAGGCCCCCGTAAAGGTGTAGTAAGAGAAAAACCAGCGAAAACGCTTTTCCAGCGCCTCTACAGGTGCCGCCATGGGCTGCTGCTTCTCATCAAAGCGCAGCGCGGCAGAAATGGCGCTCACGGAGGAAAATCGTCGGCTTGCTCTCACCGTGTAGCCCTGCGCACCGGATGCTTCGGGCTGCACAAGCCAGCTCGAATCGAGCGTAAAAAAGAACGGATTATGCGAGGTGTCGCCGGACAAAAAGGCGGAATCGGCCTTGGCATATACCTCCCGAAGGCACGAGCCATAGGCGTTGATGCGGGTTGTTATCCGGTAGCGATTGCTAATGCACGAGCATACGCACCACGCCAGCGCAAGCAGCGCTACGGCTCTGAATGTTTTACCTGTTTTCATTGCTTTTACCTGCTAACTGAAATGTTAAACAAATTAAAATACTGCTCCTTATCAACCCCCAGCGGGGAATTTTGTAGCTTCTCATGCGCCGACTTCCAGCGGCGGCTTTGCGCACGCCTTTTTTGCATGATGTCAGCCACCATTCTCATTTTTTCCGGTACGCTACGGCTGCTTACATCCTCAATCTCCGCTGCTATCCTGTCGCTGTACGCTTCGGAGAATACGGCGGCGGGCGGTATCGGGGCAGCAAACGTTGCCGGTTGCCAAGCCAGCTCGCGCACAAGGAGGCAAACGAGCAGGCAAGCCGCTACTCCCGACAAAAATCCTGTGATGCGTAGCGCCGTATGCTGCTTTTGGCGCAGCGGCAGACGCTCTACGCTCAGCATAATGCTTCGGGTCAACGCCTCGGGGTCGCTGAACTGCGGCGAGGCGCTTTTGAGCTTCGAGATGAGCTCGTCATAGCTGATATTTTCGTGCTTCATATTCGTACAATTTTTTCTCTGATGTACTTCCTTGCCAGGTAGAGGTTGCTCTTTATTTTTTCCGGCGATAAACCCGTTATTTTTTCGACCTCCTCAGCGCCAAATCCCTGCACGTCGCGAAGGGTAAAAACAAGCTTCTGCTTCGGCGTAAGCCCGGCGGTAAAGTGCGCAATATACTCGCCCAGCTCCCTGTTGATGAGCGCCGCCTCAGCATCACTTTGCAAAGAAATATTTTCTTCCCAAGACGCTACGCTACAATTCTCTCTTTTGGGGAGCTGCTTTGCAGCGCGAAGCCTGTCGTAGCACAGGTTTACCGCAATTTTATAGACCCACGTCGAAAAAAGATACTGCGGATTATAGCGATTCAGGCGCTGCCATACCCGAATAAAAGTTTCCTGCACAGCATCCTTCGCATCATCTTCGCTGCAAAGCAGCCTGAAAGCAAGCCGAAAAATAAGCGGCTGAAGCTCTACCACCAGCAGCTCAAACGCCTTTGTACTGCCGGCCTGACTATTGACAGCAAGCTGCTGCATTTCTTCCCGAGTCATATATGAAAAAAGGTTTGTACTTATTATACGTAAGCGACGTATAAAAGTCGAAAAAAAAATTTCAATTCAAAATCATTTTTTACCTTTGCGCCTCAGCAAGCACAACAAAATACAACAAAAGCTATGCATCTTTTCTATACCCCCGACATATCCGGCGAGATTTATACGCTCAGCGAAGAGGAGTCGCAGCACTGCGCGCGCGTGCTGCGGCTTGGCGCGGGCGACGCTGTGCGCCTCATTGACGGGCGCGGGGGGCTGTACTCCGCGCACGTTGTCGAGGTGCGCGGCAGGCGCTGCACCGTGCGCGTTACCGGCGTGCAGCGCGAGGTGGGCAGGCGAGGTTACTACCTGCACGTGGCGATTGCCCCGACCAAAAGCATTGAGCGGTACGAGTGGTTTTTGGAAAAAGCCACCGAAATTGGGGTGGACGAAATTACGCCGCTGCTGTGCGAGCGCTCCGAGCGCAGGACGGTGAAGCACGAGCGGCAGGTAAAGGTAATCACGGCGGCGGTGAAGCAGTCGCTCAAGGCGTACCACCCAGCGCTCAACCCGATGCAAGATTTTGCGGCTTTCGTGGCGCAACCTTTTGACGGCGTTAAGTGCATTGCCCACTGCATGGCATCGCCAAAAAGTCCGCTTCAACATGCCGTTCAACCACAAGGGCGAGCGCTGGCGCTGGTTGGTCCTGAGGGCGATTTCAGCCCGGCAGAGGTGGCGCTGGCGCGGCAAAACGGATTTGTGGAGGTCAGCCTTGGCGACAGCCGGCTGCGCACCGAAACCGCCGGCGTGGTGGCGTGCTGCACGGCGCAAATGTCATCTTTTGCTTAGAAGGGGTAGCCTGTGCGGAGTTTGGATTTACAACTTGCCCAAAATTTCTACCATTGCCCGACGGTTTTTGTACACGGCGCGGTAGCGCGCAAGCATGTCGGCAGCTGCTTTATCGCCACCCTTAGTTTGGCGAGGGTTCCTGTAAATCAATGATGCCATTCATTCTCATAGGTGCGCTATAACTTTCGACTTTCGACTTTCGACTTTCAATTTTCAACTTTAAAGTAATCAACGTCAACCCAGCCGCCGTCGTTGAAAGGTTTTGGGCGCTGGCAGAACAGCCCGATTTTAGCCCCAATCCATCGTCCGGACTGGGCTGCGAAGGTTTTCCCCAGCGGCTCGTACTTTTTCCCGTCTAAGCTGTAGAAAAAGGTGCAGCGCTGATTTTTTTCGACGCGCACCATCAAAAAAACTTCACCGCTCGCCAGCTTCACCGTGCCGTTCACGCGCTCGGCGGTTCCCTTATCGGCGTTGGCGCAATCGCTCTGCGAAAGCGCAAGGCCATCGGGCGCTTTTTGGACAAAAATGCTTGCATAGTCAACTCCCATAATGACCAGCCCTGCCCGCTCGCCGTCAAGCCGCTTGCTGGGCGTCAGCTTTACTTTGGCAATAACCCTAAAGTCCGGCGCCGGAAACTTTTGCAGCAGCAGGTTTCCCGCTCCCCAAAGATTCTGCTCGCCTTCGGGCAGCGGAACGGAAAAGAGGCGCAGCTGCTTTTTGCCCCTGTTGAGGTACGCCCACCAGGGTCGCGGGTTGGCGTGCCACTGCCACTGTAGCCCGATTCTGTCGCCGTCAAATTCGTCGCTCTCCGCAGGCGTGGCAATGGGGTAGGTAGCGCCAACGTCGGGCTTTTTGTACGCCATCACCGGTTCGCCGCAGCCGTCGCCATCCTTGTCCTCGCCTATCACAGGCCATCCGTTTACCCAGCGCATGGGCTGCAGGTGCACCACGCGGCCGGCGGCGGGTATTTCCTGAAAATGGAAAAACCAATCCTCGCCGGCTTTTGTATCGACCCACGCGCCCTGGTGCGGCCCGTTGACCGCGCTCCTACCCTGCGCCAAAACAACCTTCCGCTCGTAGGGGCCAAAGATGCTTTTTGAGCGCAAAGCCAGCTGCCACCCCGTTGCCACGCCGCCGGCAGGGGCAAAAATGTAGTAGTAGCCGTTGCGCTTATACAGCTTGGGGCCTTCAACGGTTTCGTCCGCATCGTGCCCGTCGTAAACAATGATGTCTTCCGTCACCGCCTTTGCTGCGTCGGGCGATAAGCGGCACACCGCCAGTAGGCTCTTGATGCCGGCGCGGCTACCGGCGTAGGCGTGCACCAAGTAAACGCTGCCGTCGTCATCCCACAGCGGGCAGGGGTCTATCAGCCCCCTACCCTCCTTTACCAGCGCGAGCGGCTCCCACGGTCCTTCGGCTTTTTTGGATTTGGTCATGTAAATGCCGTAGTCGGGGTCGCCGTAGAAGATGTAAAATTCGCCGTTGTGGAAGCGGATGCTCGGTGCCCAAATGCCGCTGCCGTGCTGCGGTTTGTCGTAAGCCACCTGCGGCAGCCTCTCTGCCACTGCATGTCCTACAAGCTGCCAGCTGACGAGGTCATTGGAGTGCAGGATGGGCAGCCCCGGTATGCAGCTGAAGCTGGAGGCGGTCATGTAGTAGTCGTCGCCGGCGCGGCACACGTCGGGGTCGCTGTAGTCGGCGTGGAGCACCGGATTTTTGTAGTAACCCTTGCCGTTGTCCGGAATCCAGACTTTGGAGACAGTAGCGATGGGCAATTGTGCGCCTCTACTTTGGGCACCCAGCTGCGAGGCAAGGGACCCAAAAAGCAGCGAAAAGAAAATTTTTTTATACGTCATGGCAGATTTCAAGATTAATGTGCTGCAGCACGAGGTAAATTTGAGGCTCAAAAGTAAGCATTTTTGTGAAAATTTTGTTCATCTATTGTATGTAAGTTACTTTTCGTACTTTACAGTTCCGGAAACTTCCTCTCTCGAATATCGGATGTCGATGATGAAGCCGGTTTTTTTTATTGATATGCTTCCCCTGCGGGGAATCGCCATTACTACGTAAAACCTGCCCGCGTGCAGTATATACGCTTTATACGCAGCAAAATAGCTACAAACTTTCAGCGGCGTTGCAGCTCCTCCATCCTGCAGCCCACCTCTTTGCCGGCAAAGGCAACGCCCAGCAGCACTACCCTGCCCGTGTAGGCGTTGTAGTAGCGGCGGTCGTGGATTTGCCGCATGGCATCGTCGAGCAG
>JAIRMD010000226.1 GCA_031258915.1 Prevotellaceae bacterium | reverse complement strand
AACCGCTACATCGGCTTTTACCTCGATTTCAGCGCCCCTGCTCAGCTTCGAGATTGCCTGTACAGCCTTTTGCACGCGCCGGAGGAGTACGCCGGGTACGAATCCGGCATTTTGCGCAGCATGACCTCCGAAAAGTTGAGCCTCTACGCCAAGCTAATCCAGCTCAAAGAGTACGAAGACAAGCTTTGCCTGATAAATGCAGATTTGATAAGCAACGCCGCATCGCTCTACGTCAACGACAAAATGAACGAGCTGGCGCCGCTATCCGAAATCAACCGCACTATTGAGCGCATACGGCAGGTATGCAAGGACACCAAAGTTGCGGATCTGTTTAACGCCGCAGAAGTAGCCTTCCTGTCGGGCAGCTTCCAAAAGGCAGCTGAGCTGACCGCCCCCGGCGACGACATCCTGGCGATGCAATTTGCGGCAACAGACCAAATGGCGCGCGGCAACGTAAGCGAAGCTTTTGCGGCCTTCGAAAAATCCATAAAAATGCTGCGAAAGCTAAACCGGAATTTGTTGACGCCTTCAACGGTGCACGTGGCCTTTTTCTACTTCGCCGCCTTAATGAGCGTTGGCCATCAAAAAGCCATCCCCATTTTCCAAAAAATGGAGCAGAAAATGAGCAAAAACAATACTTCCGTCTTAGCCTTTTTTGCCATCGTAACTTTCCACATGCTGAACATGAAAAGTAGGGAAGCACAGGAAGCTGAGAGTCTAAGCAACCATTTTCGCTACCGCACAAATCAAAGCGACTACCTGCTGCTCATCGCCATTCTGACTTGCTACATGGCCGGGCAACGGCTGCCGCCATCAGCTTCGGAGCTTATTTTTTCCGTCACCGCAAAAGCGCACGAGGGGGGCTACACCATTCTGGCGTACGAGGCAGCGTACGCGATGAAATCGTGGTTTGGCGATGCGCGGTCGAGCGAGCTGCTTCGCAAAATTGCCTTGAGCCTCTCCTACCAGCCCGTCCTTTCGCGCATTGCGCATCAGGAGGAGTGGGAAAAATCTCTCAACATGCTGCTGGGAATGAAAACAGCTGCCGCCAGACCTGCCAAAGACGGCGAAAGCAAAGTGCGGGTAACCTACTTCTTTAACCCCAGCAACGCCTCCATACAGCCGGTGCTGCAAACCCGTCAGGCAAAAGGCTGGTCAACCGGCAGGAATATTGCGCTAAAAAGCTTCTACGAGGGTAAAACCAAAGGCATGACCGACCAAGACCTGCGCGTTGCCAAAACGATTAAAAGCTTCAGGAACTACTACGAAGAATCTTATGATTTTACAGAAGCCACCTACCAGCAGCTGGTGGGGCATCCGTACATTTTTCTCGAAAACAGCGCGAATATCCCCGTAGAGTTTGTGGCGGCGCAGCCGGTTATTCAGGTAACCAAATCCGCAAAAGGCTACACGCTCTCTACGGATGTGCGCAATATTGCCGAGCCTATTTCCCTCCAGAAGGAAACCAACACGCGCTACCGGGTGTACAGCCTCACGCCTCAGCAAATGCAAATCTTACGGATAGTTACCCAGCAATCGCTGGTGGTGCCCGAGCACGGCAAGGACAAGCTGGTGGAGTTGCTGGGCGTGTTCAGCGGGCAGAGAATAAGCGTTCACTCCGACCTGCTGACCCCCGAAGGCGCTCAAGCGCAGGTAAAGGAAGTACCCGCCGATTCGCGCATCCGCGTCCAGCTGCTGCCCCTTGGCGACGGCCTAAAGGCAGAGCTGTTTGCCAAGCCCTTCGGCGCGCATCCCCCGTACTGCAAGCCCGGAAAAGGGGGAAGAGCGCTAATTGCCAACGAAAACAGCACGCAGCTACAGGTAAAGCGGGACATACAAAAGGAGCTGGAAAACGAAAGCATCCTGCTCAACGAAATTCAAGCGCTGGAAAGCTTAGACATGACGGATGACCTCATTACCTTTAGCGACCCGCTCGATTCGCTCTCCCTGCTCGACATGCTGGCAAAGCACAAGGACATCAGCGTGGTGGAGTGGCCCGAAGGCGAGCGCCTCCGCATACGGGGCGCAGCCGGCTTTGGCAACCTTAACCTCCGGCTGAAAAGCGAAGCCGGCTGGTTTGACCTGCAGGGCGAGCTGAAGGTTGACGAAGATACCGTCGTTTCGCTCCAGCAGCTGCTTGCGCTGACCGCCCAAAGCCGCCACCGCTTTGTGGAGCTGAGCCCGGGCGAATTTCTTGCGCTGAGCAGCGAGCTCAAAAAGCAGCTGGACGAGCTGCGCCTGTTCTCGACCATCGGAAAAAATGAGGTGAAAGTAAACAGGCTTGCCTCAATAGCGCTGACCGATTTTTTTGACGGGACAGCGCACCTGAAGGCGGATAAATCGTGGCAGGAGTTTCGGGAGCGGGTGGGCAAGGTGCAGCAGGCACCCGTTGCCGTACCCGGCTCCCTGACGGCAGAGCTGCGGGCCTACCAGGAGGAAGGCTTTCGGTGGCTCGCGCGGCTTGCCGAGTGGGGAGGCGGCGCATGCCTTGCCGACGACATGGGGCTGGGAAAAACCGTGCAGGCGCTCGCCATGCTGCTGCACCGGGCGCAGCAAGGCCCGGCGATGGTCGTTTGCCCGGTGTCGGTCATCAGCGGATGGGCTAACGAGGCCGCACGCTTTGCCCCTACCCTGCAGGTCAAAATTTTTGGCAACGCCGCAAGCCGAAAAGAGCTGCTGCAATCGCTCGAGCCCTGCGACCTGCTGATTATCTCCTACGGGCTGTTGCAGTCGGAAAACGAGCTGCTGAGCGAGCCGTCATTCGCCACCGTTGTTCTCGACGAGGCGCACGCCATCAAAAACTACGCCACCAAAACCTCTAAGGCTACCATGCAGCTAAAGGCCGACTTCCGCGTAGCGCTCACCGGCACGCCAATTCAAAACCATCTGGGCGAAATCTGGAACATCTTCAACTTTATCAACCCAGGGCTGCTGGGCAGCTTGCAGCGCTTCACCGACACCTTTATTAAGCCGGACGACGCAAAAGCACGCAAATACCTCAAAAAACTCATCGCCCCCTTCATTCTCCGCCGCACCAAAACGTCCGTGCTGGAGGAGCTGCCGCCCAAGACCGAAATTGTGAAAAAAATACAGCTCTCCGGCGAAGAGCAGGCGTTCTACGAAGCCCTGCGCCGGCAGGCAGTAGAAAAGCTGAGCGGCAGCGATGCCAGCAGCGGCGCAAAGCACATACAGGCGCTTGCCGAAATCACCAAGCTTCGCCAGGCGAGCTGCCATCCGCAGCTGATAGACGCCAACATTCAGATACCGTCGTCGAAGCTAAGCGCGTTTCTCGAAATCGTGGGCGAGCTGCGCGAGAACAAGCACCGGGCGCTGGTGTTCAGCCAGTTTGTGTCGCATCTCGCCATCGTCAGGAAATCGCTGGACAGGGAAGGCGTAAGCTACCAGTACCTCGACGGCTCCACCCCCGCCGCCGAGCGCGAGCGGAGCGTCAAGCGGTTTCAGAGCGGCGAGGGCGAGCTTTTCCTCATCAGCCTCAAGGCCGGCGGGCTGGGGCTAAACCTCACCGCCGCCGACTTTGTCATCCACCTCGACCCGTGGTGGAACCCCGCCGTAGAGGATCAGGCATCCGACCGCGCGCACCGCATCGGGCAAACGCGCCCGGTAACCATCTACCGGCTGGTTGCCGAAAACACCATCGAAGAAAAAATCATCCGGCTGCACCACACCAAGCGCGACCTCGCCGAATCGCTGCTCGAAGGCAGCGACACCTCCGCCCGCCTGTCGCTCAACGAGCTGATTGCCCTCATTAAGGATACGCAGGAGGCGGACTGACCCCCACGGCGTTCAGGCCAAGGCAACGCTTTTTACTTTTTTTTTGAGTATATGCTCTAATTAATCGCGGCGAAAATTTTATTTACAAAATATTTTGCACGTAAAATAAATTATGCTACCTTTGCCCGATGATTTGAGTATAGAATTTATATTGCTTAGCGCTTCTTTCTACTAAACAAATTCTAAGTGGTTCTTTTCTTTATCTTTTCTTTCTCTTATCAAATTTATTTACATAATTTTTTTTTTCAATGAACATTTACATTTCAAACTTAGACTATGGCGTGGACGACGCCGGTTTAAAAAGCTTGTTTGCCGCTTACGGCGAGGTTTCCTCTGCCAAAGTTATTACCGACAGAGATTCCGGACGATCCAGAGGGTTCGGATTTGTGGAAATGCCCAACGAGGCAGAGGCAAAAAAGGCTATTGACGAGCTGAACGAATCGCAGCATGAAGGGAAGACCATCACTGTGAACGTTGCCAGACCAAAAGTAGAAAGAACCGGTTATAGCAGCAACCGCGGCGGGTACAGCTCGTCGAGAAGGTATTAAAAGCGGCTGTATAGCGAAAATAGGAAGGCTAAAAACCTTCCTGTTTTTTTTACAGCTGGCTTTAAGAGCAATTATTTTTATTTTTTTGCACATGAAGAAACGTCTTACAATAGCGCTGGTAGCGCACGACCGCCGCAAGGCAGATATGGTGGAGTGGGCTGCATTTAACGCCGATTTTCTTTCGAAGCATCACCTTGTATGCACCGGCACTACAGGAAAGCTGGTGGAGGATGCGTACAAAAAGATGGGCGTGAAGGTTGACATTACCCGCATGAACTCCGGTCCGCTGGGCGGGGATGCCGAAATTGCCGCTATGGTGGTGCGCAAAGAGGTTAACCTGGCCATCTTCCTGATTGACGATTTGAACGCCCAGCCACACGAGGCAGATATCATGATGCTGCTCCGCCAGTGCCGGGTGCACAACATCCCCATTGCCTGCAACCGCTACAGCGCAGACCTGATGCTCACCAGCCCGCTGTGGGACGACGAAAGCTACGCGCCTACAATCCCGCAGTACGTGGAGTTTCGTCGGGATGCCTAACGGCAGAGCTTTTGCCGGTTAGCCCGCTCTGCGCGGCTAACCGCAAGCGAAGAGAGGCCACCCGTTAACCGGGCAGCCTCTCTCTTCGCTTGATTTTTCGCCATTCCGAGCCGCCTACTTTTTGAAGTAGCGGTTGTACAACCCTTCAAAGCCTTTGCCGTGACGCGCCTCGTCCTTGCACATCTCGTGGACGGTGTCGTGGATAGCGTCTAAGTTGAGCTGCTTGGCAAGCGTGGCAATGCGCTTCTTGTCCTCGCACGCTCCGGCTTCGGCCTCCATGCGCTTTTTGAGGTTGGTCTTGGTATCCCAAACAACCTCGCCCAGCAGCTCGGCGAACTTGGCGGCGTGCTCTGCCTCCTCCCATGCGTAGCGCTTGAACGCCTCTGCTACTTCGGGGTAGCCTTCGCGGTCGGCCTGACGGCTCATGGCAAGGTACATGCCCACCTCCGTCGATTCGCCCGCGAAGTGCGCCCTCAAGCCTTCCAGCACAGCAGGGTCAACGCCTTTGGCAACGCCTACTACGTGCTCGTCAGCAAACCTGAGCGCACCTTCCGTTTCCACCAGCTCTTTAAACTTCTCTCTGGGCTGCTTGCACTGCGGGCAGCGCTCAGGGGCTTCATCTCCTTCGTGTACGTATCCGCACACGGTACAAATCCATTTCTTTTTCATAGCATAAAAAAAATAACGTGGCGGGATGCGGTTGGCATGTCAACGCCCATCCCAAATAGTTTAGTAGTAAACGAACATGCTCGCTTTGCGTTTTGCTGCTGAAAAAGCTTACGCGCCGTTTTTTTCTGCCTTGGCGCTGCATCTTTTGCAGTAGCCTTTGTAGTACAGCTGCCTTTCAGTTATCGTAAACCCGTCGATAGCTTTTACCGTCATCGCTTTGAAGCTGCCAACGGGCAAGTCGTACACGCTTCCGCAAAGCTTGCACCGAAAGTGGGCATGGAGAAAAATGTTGGCATCGTAGCGCACATTTTTGTCGTCGATGGTCAGCTCAAGAATTGCGCCCTGCCGGGCAAGCAGCTTCAAGGTGTTATATACGGTTGTTTTGGACAAAGTAGGAATAGAAGAAGATAAGCCGTTGAACACGTTGTCTGCCGTTGGATGCGTAAGGTTGTCCATCAGGTAACCCATGATGGCTATGCGCTGCATCGATGGCTTTACGCCAGACTGCTCCAATCTTTCTATGGCTCCACTTTGAGTTTTCATTGCAAATTTGTAATGATTACAATTTTGATTTCGGTACAAAGGTAGGCAAATAATTTGAATGCGCAAATTTTTTCGGAATTTTTTTCAAAAAAAATTTTTTCAGGCAATGCTCCACTCAAAGCTTTCTTTGGTATCCTTAACGGTAACTCCCAAAGCAGCAAGCTCATTGCGAATTTTATCGGAGGTAGAAAAATCTTTTGCGGCCTTTGCCTGCAGGCGCAGGTTGAGCAAAATATTTATCAAATCGGTCGCGAGATCTTTTTTTTCGGCATCGGCTTGCGAGTCGTCTTTTATGCCGAGTATATCGGTGGTTACTGTGGTGAAGTCTTTGCTTAGCAGCGCTGCGTCGGCGGCGGTGAGGGTTTCCGCTCCGGCCTTTACCGAGTTGATGTTTTTTATCCACTCGGCAATCGTTGCCAGCGCCAGCGCTGTGTTCAGGTCGTCGTTGAGGGCGGCGCGGCAGCTGGCCATAAAGCGCGGCACGTCTAAGGTCGATTTGCTCGACGGCTTGAGGTGCGCGAGCGTTTTTTGGGCGGCAAGCAGGCGCTGCAACCCTTTTTCGGCCGCCTGCAGCGCCTCGTTGCTAAAGTCGAGCGTGCTGCGGTAGTGCGCCTGCAAAATAAAAAAGCGGATGGTCATGGGGCTGTAGGGCTGCGCCAGCAGGCGGTGGCTGCCGCCAAAGAGCTCCTCCAGCGTAATGAAGTTGCCCAGCGACTTGCCCATCTTTTGTCCGTTGATGGTGATCATGTTGTTGTGCACCCACATGCGCACAGCATCGTGCCCGCAGGCGGCAACGCTCTGCGCAATTTCGCACTCGTGGTGCGGAAATATCAAATCTAAGCCGCCGCCGTGAATGTCGAACGTTTCGCCAAGGTACTTTGTGCTCATTGCCGAGCACTCCAGGTGCCAGCCCGGAAATCCGTCGCCCCAGGGAGATGCCCAGCGCATGATGTGCTCGGGCGAGGCTTTTTTCCACAGCGCAAAGTCAAAGGGGTTGCGCTTGTCATCCTGCCCGTCGAGGTTGCGCGTGTTTGCCATCAAATCGTCGAGCACGCGCCCGGAAAGCTTGCCGTAGGTGTACTTCTTACTGTACGCCGCAACGTCAAAGTAAACCGACCCGCTCACCTCGTAGGCAAATCCGCTCTTCAAAATTTCCTGCACCAGCGCTATCTGCTCAATGATATGCCCGCTGGCGCACGGCTCAATGCTTGGCGGGAGGACGTTCAGCAACCGCATGGCATCGTGGTAGCGGTTGGCGTAGCGCTGGGCTACCTCCATCGGCTCCTGCCGCTCTATCCGCGCTTTTTTGGCAACTTTGTCCTCGCCCGCGTCGGCATCGTTTTCAAGGTGCCCCACATCGGTAATGTTGCGCACGTAGCGCACCTTGTACCCGCAGTAGGTCAGGTAGCGAAACAGCAAGTCGAAGGTAACTGCCGGGCGCGCGTGCCCCAAGTGCGGGTCGCCGTACACCGTAGGGCCGCATACGTACATGCCCACGTGAGGCGCGTTGAGGGGCTCAAAATTTTCTTTCTTACGCGAAAGCGTGTTGTAAAGCTGAATGCTTGAGGTCATGATTTGGTGTGTAAAAGTGGTTTGTAAAAGTGGTACGCCGTTTTTCGCGCAAAGATAGCGCAATTTTCATTACGCTCCTCCGATTTTTTGCGCAGGGTGGGAAACTTCAATCTCAAATTGTCCCCCAAGCTAAAGTTACGTAATTTTTAATCCTTGCTTTGCTTGTTGAAATTTTTTTTTATACCTTTACGAGCGATTTACTTTACGAAATATTGGTTAAGTCTTTTTTTGAGGGGCTACCAATTTTTGGAGATTCCGAGCGAAGCGGAGCTCGGCGCAGCCAATCTCCCCCAACGCCCACCGCACTTATGTAGCCCAATGGCAGACAATAGCGCAGAAAAGACGATAGCGCAGAAAAAAAGATAGCATCTCAAAAAAAGACTTAACCGGCGAAATTAGAATAAGAATTCCCTTATTCTAAAAACAGGGGCAAAATTAGAATAAGCATCTCCCTTATTCTAAAAACAGGGGCAAAATTAGAATAAGTATCCCCCTTATTCTACCGTTTCCACCGTCATTTCGCAGCGCTCGCAGCAGAACTTAAGCCTCAACTTGTATCCGTTATTTTCCAGAAACAAAGGTTCCTGTAACACCTTACCCAACTTTTTTTGCTTGCAAAATCCCAACTCCTGCAGGAGGCAGTAGCGGGTAGTCATGAGGGCAACCGTGCCCGAAGGCTGCTTTTGCTCAAATGCCGGGCTAATATCGGTTACGCCGTGACGCTTATAAAATTTTACGGCGTAGGAATTTAGCACATTTCCTTTGAAGCTTAACGCCAAATCGGGGTAAGGTACGGTATTTTTTTCAATATGCCTGTGCTCTACGGCGTACAGCGACTGTCTTTTTTGCTCCAGCTGCTCCAAAACGGTGCGCCGCCAGCGGTTGAGCTCGGAGATGGGGTAAAAGTACGGCCTGTCGGCCGCTACATCAACGCGCACAACGCGAAACATGGAGCCACCCGATTTCGCAAGCTGCGCTCGCACCGCAGCTAAAGCCTTAGCTTCGCTATCTGCCGCAACATTGTCCTTATCAACGCACAAAGAAACCGAAATACCGTCTTCGTCGGTAGCCGTAACGCAAACGCCGGTTGAGGTGGCCTCCAGCAGCATCTTCACATCCACCAAACGCCGCGCCGAGCCGCCTGCCAGCTGCCGCTGAAAGGCAATATCGAAGCTGCGAAAAACGGCTGCGCCTGCCGCTGCCCCCGATACGTCCTGCAAAAAAAGCCGGGAGCCCTCCACACGGTTTACGTTAGCGCCGTGCAGCGCCCCGCGCTTATCAAAAAAGCAAACCCCGTCGCCGGCGCTTACCTCAGCGCTAAGCGCAACATCAATGCTGCCACCGCCAACGCGCTGTATAAGCCCTACCTGCTCGCCCACCGATTTTGGCGTATTGATGGTGGTCATGCTTCCGGAGGTTTCGCCGACAAAACAGGCGGTAAAGCCGCGCGAAAACGTTTTGCCGGGCTGTGGGTCAAAGTTGAGGCAAATTTGTCCTGACGAGGGCTTTTTTTGCCCCAAAAATACGCTGTCAATAGCCTTTCGGTAGTGCGCCACAGTGTTTTTTACGTAGCCGACATCTTTGAGCCGCCCCTCAACTTTGAACGAGCACACCCCCGCCTGCGCCAAGCCTTGCAGGTGTTCGGTGAGGTTGAGGTCGCGCAGCGAAAGCAAATGCTTCCCTTTTACGAGCGTCCGGCCGCTTCCGTCTATCAGGTTATAGGCCGACCGGCATGGCTGCGCACAAACGCCACGGTTGGCGCTCCTCCCCGTGAGGTAGCAGCTCAAGTAGCACTGCCCGCTGTACGACACGCAGAGGGCGCCGTGCACAAACGCCTCCAGCTCAACATCCGGAGCGGCTGCGCGAATAGCGGCTACCTGCAAAAGCGAAAGCTCACGCGCCAGCACCACGCGCGAAAAGCCAACATCCTGCAAGAACTTTACCTTTTCGGGGGAGGCGTTGTTTGCCTGAGTGGAAGCGTGCAGGGCAATAGGCGGCAAGCCCATTTCGAGGAAAGCCATGTCCTGCACAATGAGCGCATCGCAGCCCATTTCGTAAGCGTCTACCGCCAGCCGCCGCGCCTCGTCCAGCTCGTGCTCGTAGAGGATGGTGTTGAGCGTCAGGTAGAGCTTTACCCCAAAGCGGTGGGCGTAGGCGAGCGCCTTTGCCACATCGCGAAGCGAGTTGCCCGCCGCCTCGCGCGCGCCAAACTTGCCGGCGCCCATATACACGGCGTCGGCGCCGTGGTCGACGGCGGCAATGGCCACATCAAGATTTCGGGCGGGAGCAAGAAGTTCGGGTTTCAACGGATTACGGATAAATGAGCAATGGCGGTTTCTTTTCCTATCTTGATAAATTACCTAAGGATATTAGGTTTACTTCTTCAAAGAAAGATAGCGTATCCAAGATTAACGGGGAAAATGAAATAAGAATATGGCATTATCATTATCTATATTTTCTGACCGTTACGCCATCTATCATCTCCTCCGGTTTGAGCGTAG
>JAIRMD010000204.1 GCA_031258915.1 Prevotellaceae bacterium | reverse complement strand
TGCCCCTGGTCGTACAGCTCCGGGTACGGCAGCCCATACCTCCGGATATAATCCCAGATTTCTTCCGTCCGATAGTGAAGAATGGGGCGCAGCATGAGCGGCGCATAGCCGCTTTCCCTGCAATTTTCGCTGAAAACATCCAGATATTTTCTCGCGTTTTTTTTGCCCTTCATTTCAAAGAGTTTTCTTTTCTTCCTTCCCGCGCTCTCCTGCCGCCGGACACCGGTAATCTGCGCGTTTTTGGTGTTTTCCTTAAAATATTCGCAGCAGTACCGAATATCGCTTGTCGGTAAAAAGCCCTTTTCCCGTATCAGCTGGAAGTACGACTTTTCCTTTCTACGAATGGTTACGTCCGGATATTTCTCTCGGATAAATCGCACCACATCAGGGTCTTCAAAGGCGTAGTAAAAGTTTTTCTCAACCCGGATGCCGCTACGCTCACACATTGAATAGCACACGATGCTGTCCTTACCGCCGGAAAACCCCAGCTCCACCGGCAGGCCTTCCATTTGTGCTATCCTGCTGAACTTCTTTATGTGCTCAATGGCTTCCATCTCAAATTGTTCTGTGAAAAGGTGCATGATTTTTCATTGTTGTTAATTAAAAAGGCTCTCTGTCTGCCGGCTCGTAGTAGCTGACGTATGGCGCTGCGTTGGCCGACGGGGGTGGCGGGGGTGGCGGCGGGGGCGGTTCCTGTCCGGGGCTTGGCGCGTCGAATATGCTTGCCATCCCCACGCCGTAGCGAAAATTCACGTTGCTCGTTGGCCCGTCGCGGTTTTTCTCAATCAGCAGTTCCCCGCAGCCGTCGTCCTCGCCCTCGTAGCGCGAGGGGCGGTGAATGAACATCACCATATCCGCATCTTGCTCTATTGCGCCGCTTTCGCGCAGGTCGGAGAGCATGGGGCGCTTACCGCCCCGCCGCTCCACCTCGCGGGAGAGCTGCGATAGCAGGATAACCGGTATCTCCAGCTCCTTTGCCATTATTTTTGCCTCGCGGCTCATAGCCGCCACCTCCTGCTCGCGGTTGCGCCCGCGCATTCCACGCTCGCGGCACAGCTGGAGGTAGTCTATCAGCACGATACCGCACCTGCCCTTTCGCTTTAGTGCCCGCGCCTTTGCCCGTATTTGCCCCATGCTGCTATCGGCTGTGCTGTCGATGTAGACGGGCAGCTGCGAGGCGCTGAACGCCGCCAAATCCACCGCTTGAAGCTCCTCGTTGGTCATGTACCCGCTCCGGTAGCGGCTGGGGGCAACGCTCGATTCGGATAGGATGAGGCGGTTGGCCAGCGCCGTTGCGCTCATCTCAAGGGAGAATATCGCCGCCGGAACGCCTGCGCGGGCGGCGGCCTTGGCAAAGTGCAGCATCAGTGCGGTTTTTCCCATCGAGGGGCGGGCGGCAACGATTATCAGGTTGGCGGGCTGCCAGCCGCCGGTTGCCCGGTTGAGGTCGGCAAGCCCGGTGGTAACCCCCGTTTGCTTGCCCTGCCGCACGCGCTCGGCCCGGGCGTATGCCTCTTCCTTTGCCGCCTTCACCGGCGCGGACACGTGCGGAATGTCCATGCGCCCGGCAAGGGCACCGGACACCTCCGCAAGCAGCGCATCGGACTGCGCGAGCAGCTCCGAAACGTCCTCGCCGTCGCTGTGCCCCAGCGCAACGATTTTGTAGCCCGCCTCCACCAGCTGCCGCTGCACGTACTTCTCCACCAGCTTGCGGGCGTGGTTGGCAGCGTTTGCGCCGCTTGCTACGGAGAGCACCACCTCCGATATGCGCCGTGCGCCCCCCGCCGCCTCCAGCGTGCCCGCGTCGCGCAGCGCGTTTGCCACCGTGTACAAGTCCACGCTCACGCCGCCGCCGTGCAGCCGCTGAATAGCCTCGTAGATGAGCGCGTTTTCCTTGAGGTAGAACACCTCCGGCGCAAGCAGGCTGCCCACCTCTGCCAGCACCGAGCTATCCACAATGCACGCGCCCAGCACCGCGCCCTCCAGCTCCACCGCCTGCGGCGGCATCTTGCCGTCGTAGCTGACCGTCGGGGTGGTATCCTGCCCCCGACGGTTTTTTTGGCCTTCGTAGCTCATGGCTGCCGGAAGCTTTTGAAGTTGAACGCTACGCTCCCGTACACCTCGCGCATCCTGTCGTGCAGCCGCTCGCCGTACTTTTCGCCGATGGCTTCCAAGTCGAGGTTGGTGCTGATGATGGTAGGCTTTAGGCGCTCGTAGCGCTCGCAAAGCACGTCTACCAGCGGCGTGCACGCCGTGCCGTAGCTTTTCACCACCAGCGGCTCTACGCCGAAGTCGTCAATTAGCAGCATTTTTGCGTGTATGGCGCTCTCAATCATATACTCATCAAACTTTGCTATGACCGCCGCGCGCCCCAGCATCACGCCGGGTATTATCTCGCCGGTGCCCAGCATCCCGTCGGGGATGAGCGGCTCAAAGTAGCGGCGCAGCGCCCGCAGCATGATGGTTTTACCCGTGCCCACGCTGCCCATTAGCAGCAGGCTGTGGTAGCGGCTGCCCGTTACCCATGCGCAAACGTCCGCAAGCACGCGCTCGGTGTCCGGGTTGGCGTGAGGGTCTCGGCCGGTGCGCCTCACCTCGTCAACGTAAAGGGTTAGCAGCCGCTCCGGCGTGTCTTCCGGTAAGCAACGCTTAAATTTGGGTAGCGTAGCTTGCACCCTTGGGGATGCGGATTCGCTTTTCGATGTCGTCTTGTTGTCTTCCATAATTTTGATTTTTAGATGGTTGAAATTGTTGTTGTTGCTTGTCTCTGTTTTCCCACGTCCGCACGCAGGCTTTCCAATCTTTCATTTTGTTGCTGCCCACCATCCAGCCTTTGGATGCGTAAAAGTCCACAAAGCACTGCGCGTCAATGCCGTTTTTTCGCTCTGCGCAGTAGGCGCTCACCTCCTCAACGGTGGGGATGGTAAACTTTGGCGGTGGTGGTGGCGGCGGTGGTGGTGGTGGTGGTGGTGGTGGTGGTGGTGGTGGTGGTGGTAAGCTTGAGGTGGTATCCTGCAATGATTTTTCAGTACCAAGCTTATCGCACACACCCGAAGGGGGAGGGGGGTGTCCCTCTTTTTTTGTTTTTGTTTTGTTTATGTTTAGTTTTTCTTTAGTCGGCAAAACCTCGTCAGCAACCTCGTCAGCAACCTCGTTAGCAACCTCGTCAAAATTTGACAAGGTGTATGCAACATTCGGGCTTCCGTTGGTTGTTTTGAATGAGATTAATCCCGATTGACTTAATACGTTACGCGCATTTTTAAGGGTGTTATAGGAAATGCCTAAATCCGCTTCGATTTTAGCATTGTTCCGTTTGAATGGATTCTTCCAATGACAGATGTTGCATACCTCCAATAGATAGAAGTAAACCGCTACTTCTGTGGTGCTGAATGAATGTTCTTCATGTGACCGCCAAAACCCCTTAATGTTGCTGATGTAGTTCATGCTTGCCCCCCTGATTAACCCTATTCCTGAGAATCTTTCGCCGACTTGCACATCTCATGCTCCACGCACGACGCGCTCAAATCGGAGCCATCCGATGTACAGGACTCTTTCTCTATGCCGCGCTCCTGCATTTCCCGTTCCGTTTGCTCCAGCGCTTCTGATAGGTAGCGCATCAGCGTAATCACCCCCAGCCGGTCGAGGTTAATTGATGCGCTGAGCCCCTCACCGTTGTAGTAATCCCGCGCTATGCCTATCGCAACGGGGTTAAAGTACGCTTTATCAAGGCTGCCTCTGGTAAGGCGTGCGCTCAATGCGCCATCGGCGTTAATGTCAGCCAGCGTAACGGGGTTGTCGCTGAGCCATTCCGAGCTGCGGCGATGCTTACATGCGCCGCCTTCTTCTTTTTTGTTCTCTTTCTCTTTCATGCAAAAATTTTTTCACTGAATTTTACCTGCACACAGCTTTTGGCCGGGGTGTGCGCTTCCCCTCTTTTTTTCGATTGCCGCTCGGCCCGCAGGCTCTCCGCCAGCACCCTGCCGCGCGGCGACTGCGTGCGCCGGTACGCCTCGCGCTGCGCGTCCACTATGAAGCGCGTTGCGCCGTCGGCGTTGCTGTCAAAGTACCGTAGCGACTGAACAAGCAGCTCTACCGTGTAGTGCGGAATGCCGCACATCACGATGGCTCTGTTCAGGTCGTAAACCGCTTCGCTCATCTTTTCGTTCATTTTCTTGCTGTTTTTAGTTTTTAACTTTTAGTTTCACTTCTTTACGAGCATCAGCGCGTTCGTTATCGTCTTGAACATATCCAGCTCAAACTTGCCAAGCCCCATGAGCGCGTTGGCCTGCGGTATGTAGCTGGGGTTTTTCTTTACCTCTTCCATAGCCTCGTGAATAACGGCCGTCATGCTCTTTGTCGATACGCTGACATCTAAAATGTGCCGCATAAAATCGCTGTTTATGGGCCGGAACTCCCTTAGCTCGTCGTCGATGTCCGCCGCCATGAGCGATATGTCGCCCTTGTCGGTGCTGATAATGGCCCTGTCGCCCGCTACGTGCACCTCTTTGATGGTAACAAACTCGGTGTCGTACTCGTAGGTCTTGCCTACCATTCTTTCGGTGC
>JAIRMD010000029.1 GCA_031258915.1 Prevotellaceae bacterium | reverse complement strand
CTCAATTGCTTTTATGATACTTACAAAAGATATAGATTCTACCTACATAACATTTCAAGACAGCGTTCCTGTGCTAAATCCCTCCATTAAAGACAAGATTAGAGAAAATCTTCAGTCTTCTTTAGACTCCACAGAGATAGAAAATAGGATAGGGCAAATCAATAGTTTTCTGGAGGATTACTGGGCAGCCCACCCGGAGCTGCATGGTAGTTCAGCGCCCCTACCACCCGCTGCAAAAGCAAAAGGCAGAGCGATTAAAAAAGATGCCAGTAACCCTAACTCTGCGGATAAGGGATCCTATGGGGGCAGTAGCGCCATCAACGGCTTGCTGGAAGCCATGATACACCCCACCGATATATTTATTACGGCGGCCAACGTGCTCTCGACTATGGGCAGCGACGGCACAAGCTACATTGACTCCATAAACGCCCAAATAGATACAGTGCTGCAAAAAGCAGCTATGACTGACTCCATCGATATCAATTTTGTAGATTACGTTGGCGAAAACTCGCCAATTTCCTCCATTGAGCTTTACATAGCCACAAAAGGCGAAGACCTGCCTTTTGAATTTGAATTCAAGGCTGACTTTGTTGGCGCTGACGGCGATAGCATACGCAACATATTTACAAAAAGTGATGTTAATTTGGAAGATTCACCATCCTTTGAGTTTACAGAAAAGGACGCAAGCTCCATAAAAACAATAGTTGAAGAGACTAAATATGTGAAGTTTAGCGTAAAATGTCTGAGAACCGAATCAATAAATCAAAACGTTCTCCGGACGCTATCGCAAAAAGGCATCTCTTTCAGCGTGCGCGTCAGAGTGCAGTCGGCCATGAGCAAGCTGACGCTTTAGCAGCTAAAATAAATTGATACAACTTGATACAAGTACAGATATGAAATATTTTATTCTACTTGCAGCGCTGCTGCCGGCCACAACGGTAGCGGTTTCCGCCCAGATGAACCCTACGCTATACCACATGAAAGATTTGCCGCTGAACACCCAGCTCAACCCCGCCTTTCAGCCCCGCAACGGGAGCCTGTACGTCGGGTTTCCGGGGCTGACATCGCTTGCGCCAAGCCTGATGCTGTCGGGCGAAGGCCTGACGCTCGGCAACGGCTACCTTAGCCCCAACTACGGGGCGATTGTGCGGGGCGCAGGCGACTTCGGCGCGGCGGCCTTCGGCTACGAGCACAACCTCATCAACGTTGGCTTCATGCTGAAAAACGTATACTTTACCTTCGACAGCAAGTTCAAGGTCAACGTCGAGGGGCGCATACCGAAGGATTTGCAGCAGCTGATGTGGTACGGCAACGGCCACGACGAGACGCTCGGCAAACCGCTCAACTTTGAGGGCATGGGCGTATCGGCGCTGGGCTACAGCGAAATCTCGCTGGGCGTATCTGCGGAGGTGGTAAAAAACGTGTTTGCGGGCGCAAAGCTGAAGTACCTGCAAGGTCTTTTCTACGGGAATGTAGAGCTCGGCGAGGGGTCTTCTTTCGTGACAAACAGCAGCACCTACGGGATTACCATGACGCTTAACCCCGATATTTTCCTCGCGGGGGTGCCCGTCACGGTGCCGCAGGGAGAGATTTTGGTAGACGAGCTGACGGCGCCGGGCATGGGCAGCTACAAGTTTGACGCGGGCAGCAGGGGCGTGGCCTTTGACCTTGGCGGTAGCTGGGATTTGCCCTGGGTCAAAGGGCTGAACGTGTCGGCAAGCGTGCTCGACGTTGGCTTTATCAGCTGGAGCGGGCACAAGCTTGCGCCTGCAAACCCAGGCGGCAGCACTATTTCGTTCGACGGGTTTTCCATGAGCGGCGACGGCAGCGATTTTGCATCGAGCCTGATAGACTCCGTGAAGCAAAAAACGTCCGTAACGGCAGCCACCGGCAGCGAGCGCACGTGGCTTTCGCCCACCGTGTACGCGGGCGTTAGCTACGAGGTGCTGAAGTACCTCAACGTGGGTGCGCTGGTGGGCTACCGGTTTTCGCAGCGCGAGAGCATGCCGCTGGTGGCGCTGTCGGCCAACACGCAGGGCTTTACGGTCAACGCCAGCGTATCCTACAGCTACTTCAACCGCAGCAACAACGTGGGCGTAGGGCTGCTCGTTGGCCGCAAGGTGGTGCAGTGGCACCTCATTGCCGATAACCTCTTGGCAGCCAACTATAAGACGGCGCAAAATGTTAACTTTCGCACGGGGGTAAACTTTTTGTTCGGCAGCGACAAGTCAAAGCGCAGGCCGCTTATCGGGGGCGATGCCCTTGAGCCGGGCGCAGATGCCGAGCTTGCGGACACCGCAGCCGCGTCGCTCTGGCAGCCATTGGAGGATCAGCAGGGTGCGCCCACCGCCGCCCGCGACTCCGCAGCAAGCCCGCGCTACAGGCAGGCGCAGGCTGACACCGCAACGCGGGCAAAAAGCGCTGCCGGAGGCAGCGCAAGGAAGCCGGCGAAGCAAACCCTGAGCAAAGAGGAGCTGCTTAGGCGGGCAATGGCGGAAGAGGCTGATGAGGATAAGACTGCCGTAAAGTCGGGAAAAAAGCAGCCTAAAAGCGCAAAGTCGTCCGCCGTGCAAAAAAAAAACCCAAGCCGCGAAGCGCTGATAGAAAGAGCAATACGCGAGGAAGCCGAGGAGGAAGCCGCAGCATCCCCAAAAGCCAAAAGCGCTAAAGCGAAAGAAAAAAATAAATAGCTACCTTTGCAACGATTGTGCATTTTACGAGGCTAAATATTTGCGCAGCCTTGCTGTGCTGTACGCTTGCCGCCTGCTCCAACAGCGACGAAAAGAAGTGGGAGCCGGAGGTGGCGGTGGCGCTGGCCTTGTTTGAGTTAGATATTTCTCAACATCTGGCAACAGGCAGCACTACCATTAGCTTCTTTAAAGAGCTGCCGGCAGGCCTGAAAAAATCGTCGCTGAAAAGAGCCATTGCATCGTTAGACTCGATAAACAGCTCGGCAAAAAATGACCTTTCGCCGCAGGTACGCTACGACATGGACAACTTTAGAATGGATAGAAACCCCATTCCGGCGGATGACCTGCTGCAAGCGCTCATAACCAACTTTCAGGAGCGTCGCCAATTTTTCGCCATTAACCGCTTTGCCTACGAAATCATGAGCGAGGCAGGAGAGCAGGACGAACAGCTCAAGCTACGTGCTATCAACATATTCGAGACTTATCGCATTACCTTCGCCGAGCAGCTGCTTATAGAAGACATGGATCAAATAGTATCCACCGAGAGGAT
>JAIRMD010000169.1 GCA_031258915.1 Prevotellaceae bacterium | reverse complement strand
CGGGCTGAAAATGCTGACCCGTAACCTTGCCTGCGAGTGGGCGGAGTTTAACATTCAAGTGAACGGCATTGGCCCGGGCTACATCGAAACGCCGCAAACGGCGCCGCTGCGCGAAGCAGGCCACCCGTTCAACACCTTCATCATTGGCCGCACGCCGGCCGCACGCTGGGGAACAACCGAAGACCTGCAAGGCCCGGCGGTATTCCTTGCCTCCGAAGCCTCCAACTTTGTCAACGGGCACATCCTGTACGTCGATGGCGGCATCTTGGCGTACATCGGCAAGCAGCCGTCGTAGAGGCTAAGTATAGGGTTGAACATTAAGATAAGAGTTGAGAAATTGCGGAAGAATGTCAAATGGATAATTGGAACTTCTTATCCTAAAAAAGATTTGCAGGGCACCTTTTTTTAGCTCGTTGCTCACCTATTCCGCAGCAATTATGCCATGCGAATATGACAAATTGTCATCTTTTTACCATTGGCACAGTACTTGAAAGGTTACTTTGCGAAAACCATTGTTTAATCATTTAATATAGGAGGACATGATTATGAGCTTAATCAAAAGAAATCAGAATTGGCTGCCCGACGTATTTAGTGATTTGTTCAGCAACGACTGGATGCTACGGGCAAACGCAACCGCACCGGCTATCAATATTCTTGAAACCGAAAAGGACTACAGGGTTGAAGTCGCCGCTCCCGGCATGACCAAAGACGATTTTTGCGCGCGCATTGACGACGACAACAACCTTGTTATCTCAATGGAGAAGAAGGCCGAAAATTCGGAGAAAAGCGAAAGCGAGCTCTACCTGCGGCGCGAGTTTTCGTACAGCAAGTTTGAGCAAAAGATGATTCTTCCCAAAAATGCGGATAAAGACAAAATCTCGGCAAAAGTGGAGCACGGGGTGCTGAACGTTTCTATCCCTAAAATGAACGAGGAGGATATCAAAAAGAGCATGAAGCTGATAGATATCGCCTGACGGATAGCGCGGAAGCGAAAATGAAAAGCTGTTACTGCTACTAAGTAACAGCTTTTTTGTTGGGGAAAAATTGCCGCTTTACGCCGCCAGTACGCGAACTAAACTTGCTTTGGTAATGCTAAGTTATGCAGCAAAACACAGCAATCATAGTATGCTGATATTTATCCGGTTAAGGTAGCTAATGGCTTCCTCAAACGATGGTGTCAACGCCTTATTCCAGCACGCCGCTAAGCAGCAGTAGTTTACGCCTAAGGTTTTGGATAAAAGTAGCCGTCAATTTTACGCTGCGCATGCTGCTCTATGCGCTTAACGAGCGCCTCAAAGTTCTCCTTGCCGGATAAAAAATCTACTGCGCCGCTGTGTACAAAAGATATGGTATCGCAAAAGTCGATTAAGTGGTGCAGGGCGTGCGACGATATGATAATGATAACGCCGGCTTGCCTCAACCTTTTTAGAATTTCGGTAATGTAGGATGCGGAGGAAATATCCAAACCGTTGAACGGCTCATCTAACAGCAGCAGGTCGTTCTTTTGCAAAATCAGGCTCATAATGTGGAGCTTCTTTAGCATGCCTGTAGAGTAATTCGCGGCGTACTTCTCCAGCGGCAGCTCAAACAGCTTGTTCAGCTCGTTAACCTCCGCAAGGGAAGCGGCTACTTTTTTTGCGTGCAAGCAAAAAGAGATAAACTCACGGCCTGTTATGCGGGGAAATATGTAAGGCTCTGCATGGAGGTAGCCGGTAGATTTGATGCCGACCGACGCAACGCTGCCGCCAAAGCTTTCGTAGCCGGCAATGCAGCTGAGCAGCGTGGTTTTCCCCGCGCCGTTGTCGCCCACAAGCCCATGAATTAATCCGGCGCTATACGTAAGGGACACATTTTTTAAAACGCAATTTCTCCCGTACGATTTTGATAAACTGTCAACGCTCAACTTTCTTTCCATGACACAGCAATCTTTGGGTTGATGAGTAATACTTTTTGTAGAGCAAATACTGGAACAGCAGGGCAACGGGGATGCCGTAGGCAGAGTATACCAGAAATGCCTGAACGTACATGAAAAGCCCAACAAACAGCAGGGTTATAAAAGGGGGAACGCCCCAGAACAGCAGCCTTATCAGCGACAAATTGGCAGACAGGTAGTAGATGGCAAGGATGGCAAGCGCTGTCGTTTTCCAGAAAGAGGGAAAAGCGGCAAGCAAGAATACGGCAGGGACGAGCAAAAACAGCGTAGCGTTGGCGCAAGCTTCAAACAGCACGAACGCCGTAAGGCGCCGGATGCTGCCGTGCTGCCGGATAAAAAAGACGCTCTCCTGCTGTAGCATGACCGACGTAACGGCAGCGCCGTTTGCCAAGCAAAAAACCGCTATCGCCAAGTTAAAGTTGGAATGCCTGCAGGCAAAAAACAGGATTACGTTAAGAAATATCCAGTACAGGGGCAGGTAAGGTCTGCTTTGGGAGCGCCAAAGGTAAGATGGCTTGAGAAACACAGAGGGCATAACCCACGACTGGGGTAGCGTTAGGCCGTACCTCACCGCCAAGCGCTCACCCCACAGCAAAAGCGCACCAACCGACAGCGATAGCAGAAAAAACGAAAATCCGATAAGCAAAAACGGCGCTGCGCAAATGAGCATATTCGTTGCCGAAAATATTACTCCCGCGCTCCCCAGCTGGCGCAAAAACAACGCCTGCTTTTTGTTCCTGAAAAAGCCGACGTAAAGCGCAACGTAAACCACTGCGGCGAGCGCCGCGTGCCGGAGCGTAAACGGAATGGCTACATGCGCGGCGTTGTATAAAGCTACCCCTGCGGTAACGCCCAGAAAAAGGTAGTAGGGCAAAGGTATCTCCCTAAACGCCCGCCGGAGCATCAGCCAACGAATATGGATTGAATTTGTAAGTGCATTCATAGAAAAGATGCTTACTTATTCAACCATATACTTACCCCGAAACGCCCGCCTACGTGGTTGCCCAGCGCCACCTCTTCGAGCAGGTAGCCTTGCGTTTTGGCCACTACGCCAAGATTTAGGGAGATGCCCAAGCCGTTTTTGGCGGAGGAGTAGAACTTGTACTTTAGCATGGCATCGATAGCGCCGCCCCATTGCCCCTGGGTTGTATTGAAATCCAAATCCTTGGGCTGCTGCCAGCCGTGCAGCGTAGCGTCGGCTATCCACCGCTTAGACAGCGGAATGTTGGCAAACTCTACGCCCGCCGCCGGAAACCATGTGTGGCGGTTTTGAAACTCGCGCAGGTAAACGTGGCCATTCAGCTTGCC
>JAIRMD010000147.1 GCA_031258915.1 Prevotellaceae bacterium | reverse complement strand
ACCAATGGCCATATCATCAAACAAAAGAGAAGTACAGAAGAAAAAAGAGCAAAAGAGAAAAGATAAGCAGAAGCGCAAGGAAGAGCGTAAAGCGAACAGTAGCGGGTCGTTGGACGATATGATTGCGTACGTAGATGAAAATGGCGTTATCACCGATACCCCTCCCGATCCGGTTAAGAGGCAGGAAGTTGAAATCGAAAGCATAGCGGTTTCAACGCCCAAAAAAGAGAACGTAGCGGAAGTTACGCTGACCGGCCGCGTGGAATTTTTTAATTCCAGCAAAGGATATGGCTTTATCAAGAGCACAGCCGACACGAACCAGTACTTCTTCCATATCAGCAACGCCCCGGCTAATATTGCCGAAGGAAATATGGTTACCTTTGAGCTGGAGCGAGGCGAAAGAGGCCTGAATGCTGTAAGAATTTTGCGGTTGCCGTAACCCGGCATAGCAAGCCTTATCAGGCGCGGCATCATGCTACCTTTTTGCACCGAGCATAGCCGTAATCCAGGTAGAGCTTACGCCACAAAGGGTAATAATGAAAAAAATATCGCAGCTCACGGGATGCCCCAAGCTGCTTAGCTTTGAGCAAAAGCAAGCCCTTCGAAAGGAAGTAAGGGGGCTGCTGAGCTGCCTTTCGGCGGCAGAAATTACAGCGAAGTCCGAAGCTATTTGGCGGCAGGTGGAGGCGCTGGAAGAGTTTCGTCAGGCAGCAACTGTGCTGCTCTTTGCCTCGCTGCCTACTGAGGTGCAATCGCAAAGCTTCATGCAACGCTGGGGTAGCCAAAAGCGGCTGCTGCTCCCCATTGTGCACGGCGACACGCTGCTTGTTGGAGCGCCTGCAGCGCTAAAAAAAAGTACCCCCTTCGGCATTTTAGAGCCGGCGCAGGCGCTTGCCAAAATCCCTCCGATTGATGTAGCCATCATCCCCGGCGTAGCATTCGACAGGTACAACAACCGCCTTGGGCGTGGTAAAGGCTACTACGACAGATTTCTCAATGCTATTCATCTCTACAAAATTGGGGTATGCTTTAGCTGCCAACTCTTCGACCGCATCCCACACGGGAAGCGGGATGTGAAAATGGACAGGGTGGTTAACAGCTAATACCTGCAGCTCACCTCGCTACTTGCCGTGATGATCATGTAGCAGGAATCTTCGGTAGCGCTTTCGGGTTTTGCGGGCTGCGCGTTCTTGACCGCCACCATCTCAACGTACTCGTTGCTGATTTTTGAGACCCGCAGCGGGTAGTACGAAAAGTCGGCATCGAACGTTTTCAGCGAGCGCTGGCTGCCTTCGGCATCAATGGTGCAGGCAAAGGCATTCACCATCCGGTTGGCGGTGGAGGTAGCCTTTCCTGTGGCGTCCACCAGCTCGGTGTAGGCACCGTAAACGTAGAACAGGTCGTTTATCCTGATAACGTTAGAGAGGTACCCCGAGAGCTGTATCGCGCTGCTCCACCTCTTGGACAAATCTGTTGAGCTGAGCATAAGCAGCTGCACGGCATCGCTGGTCATGCTGTAGGGAGAGAAGGCATCGCCCTTAAAGGCCAGCAGGAACGTCCCGCCGATGTCGTCGTAGATGAGCTTGCGCGGCGTGGCAGTAGAGGGCAGCTGGATCTCCTTGGTAACAGCGCCGCTGCTGCTGCTCAGCAGGTAGAGGTAGCTTGCGCTGGCTTCGACCTTGCTGCCGGAGGCAACCACCACGGCGTAGCCGTGGTCGGCTTGCTCCGTAAGCCAGCCAAACCCGGCCTCGCTCTTGCGGGCGAAGCTGGTGAGCCACTCTACGGTTGAGCCGTTGAGTAGCGCGGCGAAAGGCGTAATCTCCCCCTGCGCGCTGAGGTGCGAACCGGCAACCAGCGCTTTTTGGCCGGGCAGCGCCAGCTTTGAGTGGATGTAGTAGCCCGGGGCTGCCAGCTTATCGGGCTGGACGACATCGGGGTACAGCAGCTCGGTTTTGTAGGGGATGGCGGCGCTTGCTATGCCGGCGTTCACCTGCGTCAGGATGTTATTTTTGTAGGTATTCAGCGAGGTGCGCAGCAGCAAATCGTTTAGCGATGCCTCGTTTTTCAGGTAGGCCTGGAGCCCGGCAAAGCCCTTGTAGCTGCTCTCGAAAAAAGCGCTGTATTTTTTGACGGCCATCGGGGTTGCCTTGCCTGCTGTGAGCGCCAGCGCCGAGTCGGTTGCCCGCTTTTTCAGCGTCAGGTCGTAGTAGTGGCTCGCCGATTTTGCAAGCTCGCTTGGGGCAAAAAGCCCCTGCTCCACTACGCTGCTTGCATCGTGGCAGAGCAACCTGATTTTTTCCTCCTGATACTTCAGCAAAGGCGCTACCACCGAGCTGAAGTCATACTGGTATATCTTGTTAATCACCTTTGGATCAACGGTGTAGTTGGGGTTTACGCCCGAAGCATCGCCGCGTACCAGCTTGGCGATGCAGGCGGTGTTGGCCTTGTGTATTTCCTCTGTTTTTTGGTACAAAAATGCAACATCTGTGCGCAGCATTGCGTTAAAGCTGCTGACCCACGAGGTGTAGTCCCACAGCGCTGCATCTCCCGAGAGCAGGTTGGTAGAAGTCAGCCCGTGCAGGCGATACACCGAAATCGGGTGCAGCGAGTAGCCTATTTTGTAGCTCCCCATAGGGTATTCCTCCAGCGAGCGCTTTAGGAGGTTGAGGTAGCAGAGGGTGGAGTCAAAGTTGAGCTGCAAATCTTTCAGGTTTTGCTTGAGGGGTGCATCTGCCAGGAAGTAGAGGTCGTTGAGCCGGCTGTTCTGCTCGTTGATGTTGCCGAAGGTTGCAATGCAGGCGTTATACTTGCGTATGCATGAGGTCAGGTAGCGCTCGTTTTGCTCAAAGCGCAGCTTGAACTCCTCCACGTCCGCCAGGCGGTTTTCGATGTCCTGCTTAATGCTTTCGTACGTCCACGGCGCTGGCGAGGCCTTGTAGTAGGCGCTGTTTCGCCGCGCTTCCTTTTCGTCGAAGCAGTGCAGCGCGAGCGAGAGGTAGGTTCGTGCGCTGGAGATGCTTTGGGTCACCTTTCCGGCCTCCGCAAACGGGTCGTAGCGGCGCATCTGCCGTTGGGTAATCAGGCCCATCTGGTAGTAGCCGTTCACGTTCACAAAATTTTTGGAGGTGGTGACGGCTTGGTAGGTAAACAAAACCTGAAAAGCCTCCGGGTCGCTCATATTCTGTATAGCCTCGTAAATTTCCTTGTACTTTGGCTGTCCGGCGACGCACAGGGCAACCAGCTGCAGCAGGAGGCAGGTAAGTAGCTTTCGTATCATAGCATTTTTCGTTTATTCTGTTACTTGGTTTTCAACTATTTTTAGCTCAACACGACGGTTTATGGCGCGGTTTTCGTCGGAGGTATTCGGTACCAGCGGCTGGCCCTCACCGTATCCTTTCGATACCAGCTGATGCTTTGGTATACCGTTGCGTACCAAAAAACTTTCTACGTAAACCGCCCGCTTGTTCGAAAGCCTAATGTTAAAGTCATCCGACCCAATGTCGTCCGTGTGGGCGGCGATTTCAATTTTAATGTCGGGGTTATCCTTCAAGAAGCTGATGATGCGGTAGAGCTCGGCGTAAGATTCGGTGTTGAGCTCTGCCGAGTTTGTTTCGAACGTGATGTTGTTGAACACCATTTTTGTTTGCGTTGTCAGCTCGTCCAGCTCTACGTCTTCAATTTCAAGTGCTTCCAAAAAGTCGCCGCCGCCGTCGCCCAGCGTAATGCTCCTGCCGGTGGCAGCGGCGGTAGCAGTATTCAGGCTGCCGATGTCCACGGTGCCGACCGCTCCGGCAGCAGCAACGCTGGCCACGCCTCCCGCACCGGTGGGGCTAACCGTGATGTTGGTGTTGAAGTAGGTATACCCCTTTTTCGACACGTTCAGCTCGTAGGTGTCGCTGGCGCGGAGCGAAAGCACCGGGTTGCCGTTTTCGTCGTACGTTACCAGCGCAATGCCGGTTTCGTCGCGGCTCAAGTTTCTCACCTCAATCATTACCGGCAAAATGCTTTCGCCTTTTTTGTTTTTGACGTTCAGCACCAGCGTTCTGCGTGCCGCCTGCAGCTCCATGCTCTTTTCGAAGCGGCTGTACACCACGTCGGCGCTCAGGTCGAAGAAGGTTTCCTGCGTTTCGAAGTTGGCGCACTCCACGCGGATTTTATACTTTTGCCCAAGGCGCAGGCTGCACTCGTACTTTCCCTTCGAGGGGCTGGTGATGTTGCGCTGCTTCACGGGCTGGTTCGTAAACGAATCGACCACCAGGATGCTGGGCTGCAAGGGGTAAAACAGCTCGTTGTCGTATACGTTGAGCTCCAGCGTTGCCCTGCTGAACAGCTGCACATCCACCGTTTCCTCCATGCTGCCTTCGGCGATGGAGTACAAATCTTTGTAGTGGTAGGCGTGCGAGTAGCCTTTTTTTGAAATGTCGGCGCGGTAGAACGCTCCCTGCGTCAGAATGATGGCGAAGCGCCCGTTGTCCGTTGTCGGGAATACGCCTTTGGTTGCCGACGTAACGGCATCGCACACCACGATGTCCGTCTCAATGGGCTGGCCGGTGTACAGGTCGGTCACGCTCCCCGTAAGCGCAAACGTTTTGGCAGGTTTTTTATCATCGGGCAGGGTAGCGGCGTATATTTTTTGCAGCTGCTTTTTCTTTTTCGGCTTCACGCTGACCAGGAAGTTGTCGCCCGTGCTGTTCAGGGCAGGCGAGAGGATGTCAAGCTCGGATTTCAGCGGATCTACGCCAACCGGGTAGAACCAGTTATCTTCGTCTATTCGGCGGGCGTAGTAGATATCGTAGCTCTCGCCGTCCGATATTTCCTTTCCCAGCGGGTCTTTTACTTCCCGCCGCGACGAAAAGAGCAGAATGTTGTTGTCGGCGCAGAAGAACGGCGTTTCCTGACACCCTACGTTGAACTCCTGCGGAAGATATTTTGGGCCTGTCCACTTGTTTTCCTTATCTTTCTCAAACAGCAGCAGCTCTTTGCACGGCTCGGCTTTCTTTTTTGTGGCAGGTTTTGCCCGCAAAGCAAAGAGGGTTTTGTTGTCCGACGAAATGGAGGGCGAGTACAGGTCGGCATTTGCCGAGATGGGCTTTCCCACTCGCTGCGGCCTGCCCCACATACCGCGCACTTTTTTGGAGTAGAAGATGTCAAAGTACTCTGTTCGCAGCTTGGCGTGAAAGTACAGCACCGTCCCGTCGTGGTTAAATGAGAAACCGCCCACCTCGTTTTCCGTTTCGGCTATCAAATCGTTGACGAAGTCAAATGGCTCGGGAGGTGTCCACGCTCCCTCCACCATGTGCGACTGGTAGGCAGACGTGGAAATCCCGTCGCTTGCCAAAAAAATCAGGTACTTCCCGTCGGGCGTCATGGCAGGGTAGCGCATGGATTGCTGAAAATCGGGAAAAATATCCCGCCCCTGAAATTCCTGAGCGCAGGCCAGCCCCACCGTAGCGTGGAGCGCCAGCAGGCTCAGCAACATTTTTTTGTAGCGTAAAAGCATTGGCATATATTGAATTTTTGAGTTTTGAATTAGCCGCTAATGCGAATTATAATCCGTAAGTTCCACAGCTTTTAACCCTTAATTTCTCTCCGGCAGCCACAGGCGGAAGCCGAAGTTATTTCCGCTACCGCTTGGCGAGTAGTAGTCCCGAAAGGTGATGCGGCACGACGGCGCATCGTAGTTCCAGGCGCCGCCGCGCAGCACGCGAAAAGCGCCGGCTGCGGCTCCGGCAGGGTTGGCTTGCTCGCCTTGCGGATAGGCATCGGCCCACCAGTCGGCGCACCACTCCCGCACGTTTCCGCTCATATCGCACAAGCCCAGCTCGTTGGGTTGCTTTGCGGCTACTGAATGTACGCGCATGCTGCTGTTCTCGGCAAACCACATTACGTCATCTCCCACGTTGCCTCCGGCGAACTTGCTGCCGCTACCTCTGCTACCCCCGCGCGCAGCATACTCCCACTCCGCCTCGGTGGGCAGTCGCCCTCCCGCCCAGCTGCAGTACTCGTAGGCGCCGTACCACGTTACGTACACCATTGGGCAGCTTTCGTAGCCGGGCTTGGCGCGCCACATTCCATCAGCGTACTCCACCGGAGCATCCGGCGCAAGCCAGTCGAGCAGCTTGTTGCCGCTGTACTGCCCATTTGCGCGAATGTTGCGGTCGTTTAGGAACGTTACGTACTGGCCGCTGGTTACCTCCGTTTGGCTTAGCCTGAAGCCATCGAGCGATACCGTGTGAGCAGGTTTTTCGTCGCTCTCGCAGTCTCCTTTTTGGCAGCCCATTGTGAAAACGCCGCCGGTAATCTGTACCATTTCCGGGAGGTTAGCCCTTACAACGGGAGCGGGAGCGCCTATCAGCTTTTCGGCCAGCCGCTTGCATCCCTCCAGAATGGCCGATCGCGGCATGTTGGGCATTAGCTCGTTAGCCGTATGGCTTATCCGTCCGCTCTCCACCTCTACCAGCGAGCAGGTGATGTAAAATTCGTCACCTTCCACCGCGAGCTTCGAGAGGCAGATGTACTCAGCGCCGCTCATCGAGCCTATGCGCTTGCGCTGGTCTTCGTCCACCATGCCGCTTTGCTGAAAGTTGAGCTCGTTCACAATCGCGTCAATGTTGGTGCGCGTAAAGGCTTCGTAGCCCGGCATGTTGGTAATTGCCTCTTCCAGCGCTCCGCGAATGATTTCCTTTTGCATGGTAGTAACGTTGCCGCTTGCTTCCGTAGGCTCCAGCACCGCAACTTTCTTAGCAAGCTTCGGCTGATTTTCCTGAGCTTGCGCCGCTACGCCAAGCATCATGGCGCACGTTAGCAGTAGTGTTGATTTCATAATTTAGATTTCAGATTTTGGAATTATATTTAGCTACTTCTTCATCACCAGCCTGAATCCAAGATTTCCGTAAGCGCCATCGGGTGTATTGTTGAAGCGGTAGGAGGTGCGGCAGTTTTGCCCCTCGTCGTTCCAGCTGCCGCCGCGCAGCACGCGGATTGTTCCCGACGGATCATTTGGCGCTTCCACCGCGTATGCGTTAGAGGCGTACCAGTCGGCGCACCACTCCCACACGTTACCGCTCATATCGAACAGCCCCAGCTCGTTTGGCTTTTTCTTTGCCACCGGGTGGACGTGGCCATCGCTGTTGCCCGCAAACCAAGCTACATCGCTCACATTGTTGCCTCCGGCGTACTTGGTTTTGGCGCTTTTTTCGCCGCCACGCGCGGCGTACTCCCACTCAGCTTCGGTAGGCAGGTATCCGCCAGCCCAGCTGCAGTACTCGCTTGCGCCAAACCACGAAACGTAAATCATGGGGTAGGGTTCGTATCCCACCACAACGCTCCACTTGCCGTCAGCGTACTCTACGTGGGCGTTGATGTGTATCAGCTTCTTGCTGCTGTACACTTCGGTGGTTTTAAGCTGGCTTTCGTTCAAAAACCGGACGTACTGCTCGTGGGTTACCTCCGTTTTGCTTATCCTGAAGCTCTCCACCGTGACCTGGCGCACAGGCCGCTCGTCATCTTCGCAGCGGCCTTCCTGCTCCGAGGTGCAGCCCATCATGAACTTACCGCCGGCCACCTGCACCATCTCCGGAACGCTGGGGTCGAGCGACGCTACTTCACCCGCTCCGCTCGTCAGCTTTTCGGCAAGGTACTTGCAGTGCTCAAGGATAGCCTTGCCGGAGCTGCCGTGAATAAGCTCGTTTGCCGTGCGGATTATCTTGCCGCTCTCTACTTCTATCAGCGAGCAGCTGATGTAAAGGTCGTTGTCCTCGGCAGTAAGCTGTACTATGCAAATCAGGTCGGCGCCGCTCATCATCCCTATGCGCTGGCGCTGGCTTTCATCCACCATGCCGCTCTGCTGAAAGGTCATTTCGCTTACAATGGCATCCATGCTTGTGCGGGTAACGGCTTCGTAGCCGGGCGTAGCGATAATGGCTTCTTCCAGCGCACCGCGAATAATCTCCTTTTGCAGCAGCGTAACGTCGCCGCTCTTTACTATAGGCTCCATCATTGCCACCTTTTTTTTTCCCTGCCCGTGAGCCGGCGCAGAAATCAGCAGCAGCGGCAGAACTAACAGCAGGAAAGCTAACGGTAAAGCTGCTGGGTGCTTCATACTTGCCATAAGCTCATCACTTTTCTTTTACCCACGGAGTAATTTTGTCTGCTACTTTTGGGGCTGCGTCTTCGCACGCTTGCCTGCCCGCACGCTCGTATGAGGAGGTGGAGCCTCCTTTTTGGGATATTTCGTCCTGATAAACACTTTTTCCGGTATAGCTGTCAACCAGGTCCACCGTTACGTCTGCATAGCAGAATACGAGGGTGCCCTGCTCGCCAATTTTTCGGGTGGTAACGCTAAGGGTCAGCTTGAAATCGCTCTGCGAAGCGTCGTCGGTAAAAATGCAGCCACTCTTTTTTGCCAGCGCAGCCTTTAGCTTGTTGGCGACAATTGCCGTGCCCGTCTGCCCAAAAATATTCTCGCTGCTCTCAACAAACACCGAAACGCTCTGCGCCAGCCGCGCCAACGCGAGGCGCAGCTCGCCGAGCAGCGCCTCGGCGCGCTCCTGCTGCACACCCTCGGCGGCGCCTCCCTTGCTGAGGGCTATCAGCATATCCTGCGCATGGTTGATTTTGGCCAGCAGCGGGACAGCTTCTTCGTACTGCTTGCGTGCCTTCACCTTGTAGCCTTGCTTTTCGAGCTGCGCGGCAGCCCGGAAAAATCCTTCTATCCGCTGCGCACCGAGGGTAATGTCGCCCTGATAGTAGTCCATCAGCTCCTGGCGCTTGGCGTAGGCTACGGCGTACACCATCTTGTCGGACGGGCTGAAGTAGGCATCGGTCTTTACGCCCACAATTTCTGCGGCAGAGGAGGTTGTTACCGCAGACTCAAAGAGGGCGCTGAGCTCCTCCGAGTCGTTGATGCTTGCACTTTTGCTGTACGACTTACGCTCGCTTTCGACCTTCACTCGTATGCCGTCCGAAAGCAAGCCCTGCGCTTCTTTTTTCAGCCTGTCGGTGGCTGTGGCGACCGTTTCGTCGGGGCGCACGCTGCTCTCCGCAAAGCCCGCAACGTAAACGCTTTCGGGAAACAGCATCCGCCGACCTTCGCTGCTTATCCAGCGCGGCGCTTGTCCCCAAAAGTAAAGAGGAAGAAGTGTACAAAAAAGAGTAAAGAGAGTTTGTTTGTACATACATGTAGCATTTTACTTATAAAATAAGGCAAAGGTAAAAAATAACCGCTTAATGCGGCGCAACGAGCTGACTGCTATAACAAAATATAACGTTAACTTATAGCGCCGGGCGAGGTGTGGTGCCTGCTCAGCGCCGAGGTTTCTACCGAACATTCCGTCCCTAACGGGGCGGGAGTAAAAATGGAAGACTTTCTAATGCCAATGCGGACAATAGTTTGTTTAACGCAAAAATTTCGCCAAAGCAAACGCTGATAAAAAATAGCAACATATTTGCTTCATGTCTTGATAAATTATTCAACTTTCGCAAGTTGTTTAATTTGTTGAATATGATAATTTTACAATGATTATTGTTTCTATAAATCAATAAAAATCAACGTTTCTGTGTTCTTTCATTCCTACGGAATGCCGATTTGGGGTTGTGTACACC
>JAIRMD010000126.1 GCA_031258915.1 Prevotellaceae bacterium | reverse complement strand
GGCAAGGGAATAAGTGAAATCCTGCGTGAGGAGCTGGACACGCTGCTGCGCGACATCATTGCGCGGCACGAGGCGGCGGGGCAGGTGGCCTCAGGGCGCACCCGCGACAGCTTTGAAGTTGCCGTTGAGGGGCTGCACGGCAGCATAATGGGCTACAAGTGGCCGGGGCCTGTGCTCGAAACGGGGCGCAAGGGCGGCAAAGTGCCCTACGGCTTTAAGAATATTATCCGTGAGTGGATTGTAGCCAAAGGGCTGCGCTTTACCGACGAAAAGCAGCTCGACCGGTGGGCGGCGGCCATAGCGTGGAAAATTGCCCGCGAAGGAACCAAGCTGTACCGCTCCGGCGGGCATGAGGATATTTTTGAAACCCCCTTTGAGGAGTTCAAAGAGCGGCTTGCCGCACGAATTGCCGTTTTTTACGCGGCGGAGGCGGTGAACAGCGTGTATGATAGATTGAAGTAAAGCAACCCAAAAAACAGCAGAAAAATGGCAATATCAATAGCAACACCCCCGCCGACGGTGCACGCGGCGTTTAACCCCGTAAGGGTGGAGTTCACAAAGAGCGACAGCGACGACATCGAAGGTGAAGTGGTGCTTAGCATTCAAGGCTTAGCGCTAACGCGGCACTTCATGGGCAATACGGTAGCGTTCTACGTAGACAACGCGCTGCGCACGCTGTTTAGGGAGCATACGAGTAACATAGCTGGTGGCTACGTAGCAGCCGACGCGCTGCTTGCGGTGAGGTACAACATGCAGGTAGTATCTCCACAGGTCACCGACATGCTATCGCGGTGGGCGCTTAACGCCGCCGCGCAGGTGGGCGAGAGCATAGACTTTGCGCGGTACGCCGGAAAGTTCCTGACCAAAGCCCGCTACCTGCAAAAGTACGATGGGTACCCGCTAAGCGTTGCGGCGCTGACGTTTGGACTGGGCGGCGGCAGCAAGAGCACCTACGTGTTCCACAACAACAGGCGAGTGGCAGACAACGGAATATACGCCTATGCGCACTTCGTTATATCCGTTCCGGATGGCGTACACAGCGTAGCCGTATCAACAAGCGTAAGCATCGACAACCTTTTGGAGACAAACAGCTGGGAGCTCATCACCACCAATGGCGGGCAAACGATTGAGCTGTTTGATGTTGACGAAGCTGCCATTTGCCGGCTACAGGTGGTAGGCGAGTGCACGCCGGTAAGCCCGTTCTACGTGAAGTGGGTAAACAGCATGGGCGGGTACGACTACCTCATGTTTAAGCGCCGGCAAAAGGTGAAGCAGGAGCTAAAGAACGTGCAGGTAAGCGAGCCTTTCGTGCCGGACGTGAGCGCCGCCGACCTCAGCGAGGAGGTATACAGCTACGATGTGAGCAACTCCGTGATTGCCGGCGCGGAGAATATCAACGCTTACGAGTTTGAGGTGCTGCGCGGGCTGCTTGCCTCTCCCCGCATCTGGTGGTACAGGGAGGACTTGCAAAAGTGGATACGCATTTACCTTGCCAAAGGCGGCACGCAGGAAGACACGTGGCAAACCATGCACAGCGTAGAGTACGAGTTTACGCTCCCCAAGCAGAACGTACAGATATAACTTGTTAAACTTCAAAAAACTATGGCAGCAATTGAGGAGCTATACATTCAGGACGCTAACGGGGAGTACCAGCTCGTGGACTTGCCCGCCGGACAAATTGCGCTCAACTTTCAGGAGATTAACCTGCTAAAGCTGGAGAGCCTGTTTGTTACCTACTCACAAGTCGTTAAGCTACCTAAAACGCAGCGCAACTGCGAGGTGTTTGGCCGCTCGGAGCTGTTCGATGTGGCGGGAAACTACGCCGGCAAAAATAGGCCATGCCGCTACTACGTAAACAGCATGAGTATTTTTGTACATGATTGCGTATTCATACTTGACAAAGTTTCGGAAAACTTTGAAGGGCGGATTATAGCGGAAGAGTTGGGGAAACTAATAGAAGATATTAAAAGCATTAAAATTAAAGACATCCTGCTTCCGTTTGCGCTGAAAAGGAGCAAACAATCTATTAATCAACAGGATGAATCAAGTTACCAGTATGCAGCTGGGTATTTCATTGATAGGGTTATTGATGATGACGGCGTTTATTCTACCGATGATGGTAGTATTGGATTTCTTAGGCAAACATTAAGCTATGACCTGCAATATACGCTACCATTTATTAATTTACAGCTCATCGTCAGGCAGGCATTAGCATCTGCTGGCTATGGGTTTAGCTATCAAGGTGAAAAAAAATATTACTTCCCAATAGTCCCCAAAAAATTAGATAGCTCCGCATCCGCAAATTTTAAAATAGAAAGGTTTAAAGGTACGCCGGAAGGCTATACATCGGAAGTCGTGTTTAGCAATACATCTTCAACAAATGACGGAGAAAAAATATCATTTTTAGATAGCTCCTATAATTTTAATGAGAATAGCTGGTCGTACATTGCACTTACTGCTAAAAACGAGGCAAAAATAAAAATAGACATAACGGTAAATGCTACTCCTACAGTAAGTTCATCTACTGATACGGCAAGGTATATGAAGTTTGTAGTTAAACGGAGAGAGGATGTTACTAATCAAGCTGGTGGATGGCTGCTCGACAAAATCTTTAACGATGACGACTATAGTATTGCGCAAGCGCAAGCCGACCTATTCTGGGGTGGAAATATTTCTTTAGAGTTTGAAACATATCCTACTGATACGCATTATTATTCGGGAATATACTACTTGTTTTTTCTGGGTGAACCCGGAGATAAACATATTAATGTTAACGGAAGTATATACTACTCACTATTATTTGACGAAACACAAGCGTATGTCGGTGATAGCATAAATATTAATAAAAGTATTCCTATTGAAACGGGATTTGACGCATTAGCGCTATTCAGAAAAATAACGGGGACTACTATAAAAATAGAAAAAATGCTTGGCGAAACTATTGTGAATTTTATACCGATTAATAGTATACTTTCAAATATTGGCCTAATTGATTGGAGTGAAAAACTTACTATCAACAAAGATGTTATAAATTTTACAGGAGATTTTGCAAGGAATAATTACATACGATTTTTGGAAAATGAAGTAACGCAAGAAGTGGATACTTATAATGCGGTAGTAGATAAAGAAAGTTTACCAAAAGAAAATGATATAATGGTTATTAACCTAACTACGCCGCAGGTAAAAAGAATATATGCAACAAATACTCAAACTATCGAAACGGTAAATACCTCAGCGTATAAATCCGTTTACGATGGTAGTGGCAATATTAAGGATTTCTCAGCAACGGATTTACCGCTACAAATTGTTGAGATAGTAGGAATAGAACAGAGTGCTTCAATAGACGGTGTTAGCGTTAGTAAAAAAGCAAAAAAAATAGCCATTAATGAAGTGGTAGAAAATACCTATAAGCCAATACTTGAGCGCATGTTCTCAAAGCTACGGATAGTTGAGGCTACGTTTCTCTTAGATGAGCGCGACATAGCCAACTTTAACCAGCTGGCTCCGGTGTACGTCGACTACTACGGCGCGTACTTTTTCGTCAACAAGGTAAGCAACTGGATGGCCGGCAAGCCCTGCAAGGTGGAGCTGATTAAGCTTTAGAAGCAAGCGCAACCGGGAGAAAAACCAACGGATGGTTTACTATATTTTGGCGACATTCCACTCATTTTAAGCACTTCGGGATTGGAGAAAATAGCGGGAATGAGCCATAAAAAGGCGGCGATTATTACCGATAGGAACGCACCGGATATTGGCTTAATGTAATGGCTCTCTACCAAGTAAAACATGAAAAATAGCACCGTACCCGCAAGGCAAGCCAATATGTACGCCAAATATGCTATACGCTTTACTTTGTTGGACACATTGGCGCTCGTAATAAGGATGCAGACAATAGCGATAGGTATGAAAGGCAAGCCAATTGTGAACAGCAGCGTGTACTTTAGGGCGGTTTTAAGGGTAATTTTTTTCATGGCTTTGCTGGTATTAATGGTTTAGATTTCAGCTATACAAATATACTAAAATAATTCAAAAGCACAAAGTAAAATGGGAGAAAATACGGAAAAAAAAGCGGTATTCAGCGTAGAGGTAAAAGCCGAAGATGCGCTAAAGGAGCTTGCGGATTTGCGCACGAGGGCCGACGAGCTTAAGGCGGCGCAAAAGAAGCTCGACAAAAGCACAGAAGAGGGGCGGCAAGAGTACGAGCGGTACGGGCAGCAGATAAAGGCCTTGAACGCAGAGGCCAACGCCTACCAGAAGCAGATACAAAGCACCATTAAGCACCAGAATGAGCAAGAGGGGAGCTTGCAGCAGCTAAAGCATGAGCTGTCGCTCAACACCGCCGCGTACAATAAGATGAGCGATGTGGAGAAAAACACCGCAAAGGGTAAGGATATGGCGGTCCACATTGCAGAAACCACCCAAAAGCTCAAAGACGCTGAGAACGCGCTGGGCAACCACCGCCGCAGCGTTGGCGACTACGGCATTGCGGGGCAAGCCCTCGCAAAAGAGATAGAAGGCCTGACCAAAAAGCTGGAGCAGATGGCGGGCGAGGGCAAAGAGGGCAGCGCGGAGTTCGCGGCGTACAAGGGTAATCTCGACGCGCTAACGGCCACGCTTGCCGGCATGGGGCAGGGAGCGCAGGGTATGCGCACCCAAATGAAAGAGCTCACGGAGCAGCTGGCGCAAATGAAGCTGAACGGGCAGGACAACACCGCCGCTTTTCAGGAAATGACCGCAAAGCTTGCGGAAATGCGCGATGCCATGGACGATGTCAACCAAGGGGTTAGGGGAATGGCTGATGACAGCAGCAAGCTGAACACCGCACAAAGCATAGTATCATCTCTTACAGGTGCTTACGGAACGTATGCGGCGGCGATGGGGTTGAGCGCGGAAAAAGAAAAGGAAATGCGCGAAGCTCTGCAGAAGATGACGATTGCCATGACCGCCCTAAGCGCAGCCGTCCAAATAAACAGCTTGCTGCAAAAGCAAAGCGCGGCATATCAGATGCTCAATAACGGATTGTTAGCAATAGGCTATAACCGTACACTGTACGCCGCCAAAGCAGAGGCTGCATGGAGCGCAATTAAATCAGCGTCGACAGCGCAAACAAAGGTGGCTACCATTGCGCAGTGGGCTTGGAACGCGGCTATTTCAGCAAATCCCGTCGCGCTGCTTATTATTGCGCTCGCCGCGCTCGTAGCGGGGGTAATGAAGCTTCATAGCGCCTTTTCCGAGAGCGCGAAGGCCGAGCGCGCCGCCGCCGCCGCGAGCGAAGCGCACGAAAGGCAGATACGGCGCACCACCGCCGCCATAGAGAACATTAACGCAAAGGCGCAGGAGGCGCAGGCGCAGCGCGAATTGGACGCAAAAAAGGAAATGCAGGAGCTCCGGCAGGCCGACATGGAAAAGCAACGCCTGTACGAAACAGAGGAGCAGCGGATAGCCCGCGAAGCGGAGCTGCGAAAAAAAACGGCCGCAATAGAGCAGCGCCTTGCCCTCGAAACGGCGGCTATCCAAATAAAGCAGTCGGATGAAATTATTGCGAAAAAAAAGGTTGAGCGTATTGTGCACGAGCGCGACTTAGCGGCGCAGGAAAGGGTGCTAAAGTCGCTGCCTAAGGGCACTAAAGAGTACAAGGAGCAGGAAAAGGCGGTAGAGGAGCTTACAAATTCGCTTGACAAGCTGAACAATGAGATTGACGATGAGGGCACAAAAGTATTGCAGGCGCAGGCAAGCATTGTTGATGCCAGCCTAAAGGCAAAAGAAGAGCAGGTAAAGCTGGCAAAAGAGGCGGCAGAGCGTGCGTACAAGGCTGTTTCGGACGGCTACAAGCGCGAAAAGCAGCTTGCAGAGGCGAAATTGAAGGTAGAGGCGGCAGCGCTGGGGAAAAGCTTTACGGCGCGGCAGGCGCACGAGGAAAAGGTGCAGGCGTTGGCGGAGAATAGCGCAAAGGAAGAGCTGCAATTGCAGCTCAAGCACAAAAAAATCAGCCTGACGGAGTACAACGCGCAGCTTGAGCTGATGAATGAATCCCGCAAGGAGTTTAACGCAAAGCAGTCGGTGGCGGCCAACGAGTACTACGCGCAGCAGGTGGCTTCCATCAAAAAGCTGATGGGCGACAGCCTCGCTGACCAGATAGCGGACGTGGAGCGTCAGTACAAAGAGGCGGTAAGCAGCCTTAGCGAATTGAAGCCCCCGAAAAAAGAGGGGCTAAATGATGACGAGTACAAGGCGCAGCAGGCGGCGTT
>JAIRMD010000005.1 GCA_031258915.1 Prevotellaceae bacterium | reverse complement strand
TTTGCCTGTCGCCGCAGGTCAGGATTACCACCCAGGGGCTGAGGTATCCGGTTTGCAACGCTCCCCTACCCTCGTGGTGGATGGGTACGCTGAACGAATCGCTGGGAGATTGGTTTACGGTACGCTGCTCGGGGGGCGGCGTGCTGGTGTTTAGAGAATACCCAAAGCCCGCCTAGCGCCATCCTCTCCCGCGCTGCCACTTTTCGCCGTCGCGAACGCTCCAAAATTCGTCGTAGCTCTTCATCGTAAACATCCTGCGCCTCGACGTATCGCCATCTTGGTACGCCCAAAATCCTTTACTGCGCGCGTCAACGCTCAACATTCTAAAGTACTGCTGCCCTTTGCGAGCACCGGAGAGGTAGGTCGCAATGCCTTCGTTTTGTATGCTGATGCGCAGGGTGGTATCGTTGAGGTTGAACCATTCGTTGTCGCCATCCAGCGTTTTGGTGTTCATGGGCAGCACAAAGCTTGCCGGAGGGCCGGCGGCGTAAGCGCCAAAGCATCCCACCACGTTGTCGCCGTGAATGTTGCTCTCTGCGTTAGCCGGCGCTCCGCCAAACATGGGGTTGCCGCTGCCCCGGCTCTCTATTTGCGCCGACGAAATGTAGCGGTACAGCGCTTCGCTCAGGGCATTCACCCTAAGGCTCACCGTTTCGAAGGGGCAGTAGAAAACGGTATCGGGTTGCCCGTCCAGCAAAAATCCATTGCGGGTGATGCTCCCAATGCGTGGCACCGCAACAATGTTGGAAAAGCCATACGGAATGCTGCCTACATCATACTGCGACAGCGTCTCCGTCCGCTTCTTACCTTGGTAGTATCCGGTAACGTACACGTAGCTGTCGCTGACATTGTCGCGCCGAATGACGGCAGAAATGATGAATGGAGGGGCGTATATGGAGGTATCGGCATCCATGTTTATCGGCGTCAGTATCGTCCCCAGCATCGACATGCTGTGGGGTGCAACATCCTCCGCCCAAAACTCCTCGTCCGCGCCGTCGCCGTCCATATCGCAGCGTATGCGCAGCGTGTAGAGAGCGCCGGGCACAGCGGGAAAGGCGCTTTGGGTAGCGTAGGTACCTTTTGCAGCGTCGAGCAGGGTGAGCGGCTCATCGTTTATCCACACCTTTGCATCGGTTACCGCCGGGCAGGTATCGCCGCCAAAGTAGTTGGTAGATTTCGTAAGGGTTACCTGCTGCGGCACGGTATCGGTGGTGAGCATAGCTATCACCACCAGCTTTGGGCTCTGGCTATTCGTATCGATGGTAACGCGCTCTACGCACGCGCCGACAAGCGCCAGCATAAACGGGAGTAAAAATACAGGGCGATTCATTTTATTTCAAACGGGTAACGTTCATTTTTTTGAGATAACGTCATAAGTTGCGTGATACGGCAAGAGCTGCACACATTCGCTTTCGCAAAAGCAGCGCGGCTATCTGGGAATAAGATCCATCGGATTCTGAACGGTAAACGCGCTGATGGGAGGCTCTTGCTTGGTGAAAATGTCCAAAACCCTCGCCGTTTCCACCTCGTACTGTGGGCGGAAGTAGTCTGAGTTCATGTAGCGCAGGATGCTCTCCAGCAGCTGCCGCGCCACCATCCGCTCCTCCGGATTTTGCGTAAGGTCGGCCGAGCTCGCCACCAGCTTTCCGCCGTTTACCTTTGCCTCAAACAACATGCCGAGCTTGCGGTTCAGAAACCACGTGTCTATGGGCTGAATAATGGGCTGAAAGCCTTTGGGGAAATCGTTCAGCAGCATCACCTGCGCACCGTGTACCAGCTCCCACCATTGCAGCTGGGAGTGATACTCTGTGGGGAAGAGGTCAAAAATCCGGTGAGCGGGGTTGACCAAAAAGCCTGTGGTGTGCGGTGCGCGCATCTTAAACCACGAAGTATTCCAGAATACGGGCGTCATGCGCTGCGCAACGCTTTTTCCGTACGACACCTTTCCTGCCGCAAGCAGCAGCACGCTGCCGCCGTTGCTGAGGATGTCCAGCGCTTTGCCGTCCAGCGTATCGGTGATGTGCACGCTGCCGGCGTCGGCAACGGCGGCGAGCTTGGGGTACACCCAAAAGTCCCAGTCATTTGTTACCGCTTCCCCCGCTTCCCCGTCAAGCGATACCTCAAGATTAAACCGCGTTGCCGCCCGAACGTCCGGCGCAAAGCGTATTTTTCCCACGGCATTGCCGTTGCCAATGGGGATTTCGTCCGCATAGAGCGACCCTTTGGCAACAACGCCATTAAATTTGACGTTCTTTATTTTCCAGCGGATGTTCGCGTTTTTCAGCGGTCGGCGACCAAAGTGGGCTGTTTCTATTTCGGCTTCCACCGTATCCGTAGCGGCAAAGACGAACTTGCGCATTTTGGCGAGCAGCACGGTGGCGTTGCAGAACTTCTTAAACTCTGCGGCGGTGATGTACTCTTTTTCGTCCCAAAAAACGTCCGTAACCCCCACGAGCGCCGTACCCTGTCCGGAGTAGTCGTTGAGCGCCAGCAGCTGAAATCCTGCGTATCCGGGCGTGCGGAGCGTTTTTTCTACTTCATGCTTGTAGCACAGCGCCTGCAACTTTCCCGACGCCATCATAAACAAGTGTCCCAAATCGCCCATATCGTGGTCTTCAAGGTCTTCCTTGAAGAGATCAAAGTTCCTTGCCTTATTCACGCCGGTATATTTTCTGATTTCGTCAAAATTCGGGAAAACGCACCACTGCCCCGTTTCGTGCGAAACGTAAGGCTGGCGGATGGTATCAATGCGCGGGCTGTAGTCCGAGCAGCTTTCGGGACGCTCTCCCCACGACAAGCCGCGCGCCCCCGCCTTGACGTGGTACTGGCTGCGCGGCTGCCACGCCCAGCTTTGCCCCACCGAAGCGCCGGTGTAGACGCGCCGCGAATCGGTTTTTTCCCAGTAATCCACAAAATTGCTCACCCATGACACCCATCTACCCGCCGGCTCGTTGCCGCACGCCAACATGCAGAATGAAGCATAGCTGCCGTACTGCTTTGCCATTCGCTGCGTTTCCTGCATCAGGTATTCATCAATCGGATAGCCGCGCCCCAGCGACGTGCCGTGATTAGGCCAGCTGGGGCCTTCGGGTTGCAGGTACATGCCCTCCATGTCGGCTGCAATGAAAGCGGCTTCGGGCGGGCAGTACGAGTGAAATCGCATGTGGTTGAGCCCAAACGACCGCGCAACGGAGAATACTCGCCTCCACTCCTCTACATCCACAGGCGCGTACCCGGTGCGCGGAAACAGGCAGTTCTCCACCGTGCCGCGCAGCATGGTTTTGCGTCCGTTCACGTAAAAATACGTGCCCTTGATGGAAAATTCGCGCATCCCAAACTGCACCTTCTTGGCGTCTCGAAGCTTGCCGCTTTCGAGCTGCGCCTCCAGCAGGTAGAGCGCGGGGGCAAACTCATCCCACGTCAACATGCCGCTCCCAAACGGCAGCGTAGCTTCCACAACGCCCTCGCCCTTGCTGACGGAAAACGGCACGGTAACGATGGACGTTTCGTGCGCCTTGGGGCTGTTGAAGCTCTTTGCCTGCAACCGAACAACCCCTTTGCGGGGTGCGCTCTTCAAGCTTTTGACGACTATCTTCACCACCGCCGACTTGCTGGCCAGCTGCGGAAACACCTGAATATCGTCAAAAAAAACTTCATCCTGCACCCTCAGCTCCATTTTGCCGACAATGCCGTTCCAGTTGCCCTGCGTCTGGTCGGTAATGCTGTGCGAATCTACCCCCACGTTAATATCCTTAATCCGGTTGTCTACGGCAACGGATATGGTATGCCTTCCCGGCGCAACGGAAGACAGGTCGAAGACGTGAGGCGTAGACAGGCTATTCTGCATACCCAGCTCCTTGCCGTCTACCCACACGCGGCTCTCAATGTGCGGCCGCTCAAGAAACAGCGTAATTTTGCGACCTTTCCACGCGGCCGGGATTTCCACATCGCGCTGATACCACGCCACGCCAACGTAGTGCCTGTCGGGGGTGAGGAAAAAGGGAAACTTCACGTTTCCCGGTCGGCGATATTTCTCCAAGCGGGGATAAAAGAAGAACGAGCTGTCGTAGATGCTGCCCGTCCATTGCGTGCTTAGCGTAACGAGGTCGCCTTTTAGCCGTTCGGGCATGGAGGCTGGAAGCAGAATAGCGTCGTCCAGCGTTTGGGTGTACCACTTTTCCGACACGCCTTTGCCCTCGCGGTCAACTTTAAATCGCCATATCCCGCTCAAATCAACGGGTTGTGCGCATACAGCAACGCCAAACAGCGCTGCAAACAGTCCCAAAACAAGTGTTTTCATGATTAGCTTATTGAGTATTTGTTACTGAAATTTCCCAAGTGTACGTCGTTCCGATAGCGTCATAAGTTGCGTGATGTATCAAGTATTATTGCTGATTACAAGCCATTTAATTTAATAAGGTAATGAAGCTGCTGTTTATACTATATCCATCTGCTGCTGAGGTTGTTTTTGTTATTGAAGCTTCCCACATTTCCTAATTGTTTGAATTGTAGATAATTAAAAAATTGATATTTTTGTAATTAAATAATAATCATCCAAATAGCATATTACGCAGACCTCACCCACAGCCCCTCTCCGAAGGAGGCCGTGTGAAAAATCTTCAAACCTTATTTTTATTAGGGCAACCTTAGTAGCGCGAAGCGCAACAACAACCTTATTGACCTTATTTTTGCAACCATAAACATCTGTTTAATAAGGTAATAAGGTTGAAAATATGTGGGGTTACTCCTCTGCTACTAAGGTTGGCCTAATAGAAATAAGGTTTAACCGCCCTTTTTCACGCAGCCTCCTTCGGAGAGGGGTGGCTTGCGCCGAAGTTCGTGTCCCTGCTACCCTCTCCTTTGGAGAGGGGCTGGGGGTGAGGTCTGCGTAATATACTACTTCGTTGACTTCCATTTAATTACAAAAATAACAATTTTTTAATTATCTGTAATTCAAATAATTAAGAAATGCGGGGGACTTGTATTGAATTTTGAATTTTAAATTTTGAATTATTACTACGCCGGAAATTTTACAATGCTGCCGCATGATTTGTCGGCTGTCGTCATTTTACCGCCACATCCCACACTCGGGTTGCCCGGTCGGTTCCCTCCGGCGCAAATACGTCGAGCGTTACAATGTATTTTCCCGCTTCGCTGTAGGCGTGCAGGGGGTGCTGCTCCGTAGAGGTTGTTCCGTCGCCAAAGTCCCACTTCCAGCGGGTGATGTTTCCCTCCGAGAGGTCGTTGAATGCCACCATCCGGCGGCGCATGTCCAGCACCTTGTGCTCCCACCTTGCGCACACGGCTTTCTTGAAGCGCGGCTCCAGCGGCATGAGCTCAAACGTGCGCAGCTGCGACGATTCGCCGTACATGGTGTGGTGCTTGGAGAGGTTCCAAAAGCCGTTGTTCCCGTCCCGTGTTACGTCGTCGTAGTCGATAATAGCCCAGCACAGCCCAATATGCTTGCCGTCGTAGAGCTGCGACTCCACGGCCCGCGAGGGGTCGTTGCCGGCGTAGTCGAACACCGTAACGTAAAATTCCAGCCGCAGCGTGCCCGACTCCCCGGGCTCAAAGCGGTAGTCAAACGCTGCGTTGGCGTAGGGCAGCTCCTTTATCCACGGCTGGCTGCCCCACGCAAGCGCCCAGTCCTTGCCGTAGGCTGGCGGCGTAAACACGTGGTAGTTCTGCGCGTGCACCCCGTGAAAGAGGAAGTAGGCATCCCACTGCGGCAGCTCCTTGTTGGGGTGCCGCTCGTCGATGTGAGGCCCGCCGGAGAGGTCGCCGTCCACCACTACCTCAAAAATATCGTTGTGCAGCCCCGTATGCGTAAAATCCCAGTAGTCGTCGTAGGCTTCGTACATGAAGTAGAGGCGATTCAAGCCCTTCACCCAGCCTACCTTTACCCGCACGTCCAGCGTTTTTTTGTCAATACCCTTGTGCTTTTCCGTATCATCCCACAGCTCCTCCGTACCGACCACGTATGCTTCGGGAACAACGTCCCAGTCATCAAAGCGCCCGTCGATGCGGGGAATCTGATTGGCAGGGAACTGAAAAACCCTGAAGTGAGGCGCATCCAGCTGCGCAGAGGCTGCCGACGACAGCAGCAGCAGCAAGCTTAAGGCGAAAAAGTAACATGTGTGCTTCATAATGGTAAAATGTTATGTGTTCAACTTTCGCAAGTTATTTAGTTCGTTGGACATGAGAATTTTAAAACAATCATTGTTTTTATAAATCAATGAAAGTCAGCATTTCTGTGTTTTTTTATTCCTATTGATTCACAAAAAAACTCGTTTTTTGCGCTGTCCTGTATATTCAACGGCGTAGTATAAATTTTCTCTTTTTTTGATTTCGTTGGAGATGTCATCTCTTTTTGTGCTTGTGCATAGCACAATCCCTTTTTTGATAGCGCTACCATCGCTATCAAACACAGGATTCTCTATTAATATCCAATGATTGGGATATTTTTTTCGTATCTCCTCCCACGAGCAATACGGCTTCGTTTCTTCAACATTGGTTGATTGAACAAGCGTTTTTGTCGGTTTTCTTACCTCAACTTTGGCTTTTTTTGGGGTTTGCAGCGCTGTTGACATGTTTTTTTACGTTTTGAGGGTCTAAAATTCTACTACAAAAATAGG
>JAIRMD010000061.1 GCA_031258915.1 Prevotellaceae bacterium | reverse complement strand
GGAATGGATAAAAATGTAAAGCAAAAAATAGCCTTTGCCCTTTTTCGCGGCTTGAGCCTGCTGGTGGTTGGAATACTGCTCTGGATGTTGGGCTTCATAGCGTACAACGGCGCGAGCGCCATCAGCTGGGAGTTCCTCACCACTGCTCCGGCCGATGGTATGACTTCCGGCGGCATATTTCCGGCCATTGTCGGGACGCTGTGCCTGATTGTCGGCAGCGTCATTTTTGCTTTCCCCATTGGGCTTATGTCCGGCATATACATTAGCGAGTATGCAGGCAACGGGCTGGTGGTTAGGTTTATCCGCATCATGACCAACAATCTCGGAGGCATCCCCTCCATCATCTTTGGGCTGTTTGGCATGACGCTATTCGTCAACTCCTTTGGGTTTGGCGACTCCATCATTGCCGGCTCCTGTACCCTTGGCCTGCTGATTTTACCGCTGATTATCCGCACCACCGAGGAGGCGCTCAAGGCCATACCCGGCTACTACCGCACCGGCAGCCTGGCGCTGGGGGCCAGCAAGCTGCAAACCATCATGCGGGTTACGCTGCCAGCGGCTTTTCCCAACATTATTACGGGGCTGATTTTGGCCATTGGCCGGGTTTCGGGCGAAACGGCGCCTATCCTGTTTACGGTGGCGGCCTACTTTTTGCCTAAGCTGCCCCATAGCATTTTCGATCAGGTAATGGCGCTACCCTACCACCTGTACGTCATTGCCACCGGCGGAACAGACATTGAGGCTTCGCGCCCCATTGCCTACGGTACGGCGCTGGTCTTAATCGTCATCGTTTTCTTGATGAATATGCTGGCAAGCACGCTGCGGCGCAGCTTTGGGCGAAAAAAAGCCGGAGCAAGCTGATGCGAGCGCTTTTCTACCTGAAATGCCCTAACAGCGCCGCTAAAGTGGCCGTTTTGGGTTGATGAGTACGTATATCGGGCGTTGGCGAGCCGGTTGAAGCCGAATAAAGCTGCGCGATGTTCCAGCTAAGCTCATACGCTGGAAGAAGGCGAGGAATAATTTTTATGCGATGCGCTTGGAAAACTGAGGTTTTTCATCTAATTTTGCATGGTGAAGTGAAAAGAGTAAACCAACTGTAAAAATCGCTATGAATCTTACACTAAAAGTTTGGCGTCAAGAAAACGCAAAAGCAAAAGGCCACTTTGAAGCGTACAAGGTGTCCAATATTTCGCCGGATTCTTCATTTTTGGAGATGATGGATATACTCAATGAGCAGCTGATACGCGAGAAGAAGGAGGCCGTAACCTTCGACAAGGGCTGCCGCGGCCCCGTGGCCTTTGACCACGACTGCCGCGAGGGCATTTGCGGCATGTGCTCGCTCTACATCAACGGGCGTGCGCACGGCCCCGACGACGATGTTACCACCTGCCAGCTGCACATGCGCAAGTTCAAAGATGGCGACGTTATCACCGTTGAGCCTTGGCGCAGCCGCGGATTTCCGGTGGTGAAGGACTTGGTGGTAGATCGCGGCGCGTTTGACAAAATTTTGCAGGCCGGCGGGTTTATCTCCGTCAACACCGGCGGCGTGCCCGACGGCAACGCCATCCCCATCCCCAAGCCTAAGGCCGACGAGAGCATGGATGCCGCCGCGTGCGTGGGCTGCGGAGCGTGCGTTGCTACGTGCAAAAACAGCTCGGCGATGCTGTTTGTTGCCGCCCGCGTGAGCTCGCTGGCGCTCCTGCCCCAGGGCAGGGTAGAGGCCGCCCGCCGCGCAAAGGCTATGGTGGCCAAAATGGACGAGCTGGGGTTTGGCTCCTGCACCAACACGCAGGCTTGCGAGGCCGAGTGCCCCAAAAGCATTTCCATTGCCCACATTGCCCGCCTCAACCGCGAGTTCTTGCTCGCAAAGCTGCAAGATTAGCAAAATAAAAAATTCTCAATTTGTAACCCCCCAAAAATAATCCGCGCCATTATGAAAACATCCCTGCTACCTGCCACGCTGGCCTGCCTGCTTGCGTGGGGGCACACGGCTGCCCAAAGCAAGCTCAACATCTCAAAGGTACGCGCAACGGCTCCGGTTACCGTGAGCAACCCGTTTATGACGGACAGCGCAAACCTCAAGGGAGAAAAGTTTGAGGAAAAAACGCTGCTCGAAACGGATTTTCTCGTCGAAAAGAAGAGCTTTGTAAGCGAAATTTCCGCCGACACCTCGCACCACATATTCTTCCCCAAGGCAGAGAAGGGCAGCGAGCTGCGCTTTTTCGCCTTCAACGTGAACGTTGACCGGCACGCAAAGCTGACGGTGAGCATTACCGCCCCCGGGCTGCTGGAGCTGTACGTGAACGGCAAAAAGGAAGCATCGAAAACAACAGCTGAGGACAGCCTGCAAAACGCTAAACCTACAAAAAAGGAGCTAACCGTAAACCCGGGCACCACCGAACTCTCCGTGAAGTACCTGAGCCTTGCAACGTCAAAAATCCCGCAGGAGTCGATGCGCATTGAGGTGGAGGCCAAGGACAGCTTGGCAAACCTGACGGAGTACGGCAGCAAAAGGCTTATCAGCATCAACGACATTGTGGAGGGCACGAAAATTTCGGGCGGAAGCATTTCGCCAAACGGTCGCTTCGCAGTGCTGAGCTACAGCAACGTGGCCGAAGGAGGAAGCTCGTCGCGCTACGCGGAGTTGTACGACACAAAAACGGGGAAAAAGCAGCACATAGACAAGGCCATGCACTGGATGCCCACGTCCGACAAGCTGTACTACACGGCGCAGCGGGGAAATGGCAACGCCCTCATCAGCGTTGACCCCGAAGCGATGAGCGAAAGCATTATCGCCGCCAATATTCCTAAGGAAGCCTTCCGCATTGCCCCCAACGAGCAGTACCTGATTTACACGGTAAAGGAATCCTACGAGGACCGCAAGGGGGATTTGCTCATCCTGAAATCGCCGGAAGACCGGCAGGAAGGGTACATGGACAGGTACTACCTCTACCGGTACGACTTGGCCACAGGCGTTAACCGTCGGCTGACGTACGGCAAGCGGACAACCTCCCTCAACGATATTAGCCGCGACTCACGCTACCTGCTCTTCACCGTGAGCGACGAGCAGATTACCGAAAGACCTTTCCGGAAATCTTCGCTGCTCATGATGAACGTAGAGACGCTCAAGGTTGACACGCTGTGGAAGGACGAAAAGTACGCTTACTCGGCGAGATTTTCGCCCAGCGGCCAAAAAATCCTCATCATGGGAGCGCCCGATGCCTTTGGCGGCGCGGCGCTGAACGTCCCGCCGGGGGTAATTGCCAACAGCTACGAGCAAGAGGCCTTCATAATGAACATCGCCGACAGGCAGGTGGAGGCGCTCACCAAAAGCTTTGACCCCTCCGTTGAGCGGGCAACGTGGCGCTCGGACGACGAAGTATACATGACCGTCACGGAGGCCGACTACGAGAACGTGTACAGGTACAGCGTTGCGAAGCGAACGTTCACCAAGCTCAGCTTGCAGGAGGACGTTATCAGGTCTTTTTCGTCGGCAAAGAATGGCGCCACAGCCGTTTACGTGGGGGTGAGCGCCTCCAGCTCGACTAAAGCCTACACCTACGACCTGAAGACCGGCAAGCAGACGCTGATTAGCGACCCCTCAAGGGAGCGGCTCGCGGACGTAACGCTCGGCAAGGTTATCGATTGGAATTTTACGGCCTCCGACGGCACGCCCATCAGCGGGCGCTACTACCTGCCCCCGAACTTTGATGCCGCCAAAAAGTACCCGCTGATAGTTTACTACTACGGCGGCACGCACCCCACCGCGAGGCAGCTGGAGTTCTCGTACCCGCTGCACGTTTACGCTGCGCTGGGCTACGTGGTGTATACGCTTCAGCCCAGCGGGACAACGGGCTTCGGGCAGGAGTTCTCGGCGCGGCACGTCAACGCGTGGGGGAAGCGCACCGCCGATGACATAGTTGAGGGCGCTAAAAAGTTTGCGGCGGAGCACGACTTCATCAACGAAAAGAAAGTAGGGTGCATAGGCGCATCCTACGGCGGGTTCATGACCATGTACCTGCAAACGGTTACCGACATGTTCGCCGCCGCCGTGTCGCACGCGGGCATCAGCTCCTTAGCCAGCTACTGGGGCGAGGGCTACTGGGGCTACGCCTACAGCGCAGCGGCCAGCGCCGGCAGCTACCCGTGGAACAACCGCGAGCTGTACATAGAGCAAAGCCCGCTGTTCAACGCCGACAAGGTGAGAACGCCGCTCCTGCTGCTCCACGGCATGGAGGACACCAACGTGCCCGTAGGCGAGAGCATACAGATGTACACCGCGCTAAAGATTCTTGGCCGTCCGGTGGAGTTCATAAGGGTAAAGGGCGAGAACCACGGCATTGCTACCTACAAGCGCCGGTTAGAGTGGAACTACTCTATATACGCATGGTTTGCCAAGTGGCTACAGGACGACCCCTCGTGGTGGGACAGCCTGTACCCGAATAAGTAGGTAGCGATGTAAAGAGCAGCGTGCTTTTACCGTGATATTTTTGGAGAGGAGAAAGGTGGTGCCTATATTTCATTAAGTAGAAACATGGGCACCACCGGGCTATTTACCTTGCGTACTTAAAGTTTTTCCCCAGGTAGCAGGCCGTATCTCCCAGCGCCTCCTCGATGCGGAGCAGCTGGTTGTACTTGGCAATTCTGTCGGAGCGCGATGCGGAGCCGGTTTTGATGAGGCCGGTGTTGAGCGCCACGGCCAAATCAGCAATGGTGGTATCCTCCGTTTCTCCGCTGCGGTGGCTCATGATGGCGGTGTAGCTGTTGCGGTAGGCCAGATTCACAGCGTCAATGGTTTCCGTCAGCGAGCCTATTTGGTTCACCTTTACCAAAATAGAATTTGCCACCTGCTTGTCGATACCTTTCTGCAAGCGAGCCGAGTTGGTAACAAAGAGGTCGTCGCCCACCAGCTGCACCTTGTCGCCAATGGCATCGGTGAGCAGCTTCCAGCCGTCCCAGTCGTCCTCCGCCATGCCGTCTTCGATGGAGAGGATGGGGTATTTGCTCGTCCAGCTTTTCCAGAAGTCAACCATTTCCTGTGCAGTCAGCTTGTCGCCGTTGCTCTTTTTGAGGTAGTAAACTTTTTCCACAGGCACGTAGTACTCGCTCGATGCGGGGTCGAGGGCAATGAATACATCGGAGCCGGGCTTGTACCCTGCCTTCTCGATGGCCTCAAGGATTACCTTTATTCCCTCCTCGTTGCTTTTGAGGTTGGGGGCAAAGCCGCCTTCGTCGCCCACGTTGGTGGAGTAGCCCTGCCTTGTGAGCACCGTCTTTAGCGAGTGGAACACTTCGGCGCCCATGCGCAGCGCCTCTGCAAAGGTTTCGGCGCCTACGGGCATGATCATGAACTCCTGAAAGTCGATGGAGTTGTCGGCGTGCGAGCCGCCGTTGAGGATGTTCATCATCGGGATGGGCAGGGTGTGCGCGGTTACGCCCCCCACGTAGCGGTAGAGCGGCTGCCCCAGCGACTGCGCCGCTGCGTGCGCCACCGCCAGCGATACGCCAAGTATAGCGTTAGCGCCAAGGTTGTCCTTGTTCTCCGTGCCGTCGAGCTCCAGCATCTGGCTATCTATGCCGCGCTGGTCGAATATGGAGAAGCCCTTCAGGTTTTCGGACAGGACGGTGTTTACGTGCTCCACCGCCTTCAGCACGCCTTTTCCTCCAAAGCGCTCCTTGTCGCCGTCGCGCAGCTCTACGGCCTCGTGCACTCCTGTTGATGCGCCCGAGGGCACAGCAGCGCGACCTACGTCGCCCGAATCGGCGATTACTTCCACCTCTACGGTGGGGTTGCCGCGAGAATCTAAAATCTCACGCGCATGAATGTTAATGATTTGTGACATGATTTCTACTGTTTTTTGTGTTACACTGAATTTTTCGGTAATTTAATTTTACTTATTTTTTATGCGAGCCAAGATGCGCAAAGGTAGCGTATTTACTTGTATTTTGGATGCGCGGGAGAACTTTTTTTTGAACAGCGCCTGTTAAGTTGTCAATAAGCATCGTGGGCATAGCGCAGCGCGGCAATTTGAGCTGCGCCCTTTTCAGCGCATCTCTACTCCTCCACCGTCATTTTGAGGATAAACACATCCACCGTGGGGCGGTCGCCGGGCTGGGTTTCTACGGTGGCAATGCTGTCCACCACGTCTAACCCCTCTATTACCTCGCCGAAGACGGTGTACGCGCCGTCCAAAAATGGCGTTCCACCGATGGTTTTGTAGGCTTCGCGCTGCTCGGGCGTGTAGGCAAATTTTTCCATGCTCTCCCACGCTGCCATTACCTTTTGGCGGACATCGCTCACCAGCGAATCCTGATTAATTTTTGCGCCTTGCGCCTGCAAAGCCTGCATTTTTTCGGTAAGCATTTGGTTGAACATGCTTTGCAGCGGCTGCTGGCTGATGTTCATCTCCGTTTGCGTAAGCTCCTGGTCGTTGGCTACCCTGCCCTGCACGATGTAGAACTGCGAGCCGGACGATTGCCTCTCCGGGTTTACCTGATCGCCGGTGCGGGCTGCCGAAAGCGCTCCTTTCTTGTGGATGAACTGCGCGGGGTTTATTTCCGCCGGAATAGTGTAGCCCGGCCCTCCCGACCCGTAGCGCTGCCCGGGCTGAGGGTTGCGGGAGCTGGGATCGCCGGCTTGCGCCATGAACCCGCCGATGACGCGGTGAAAGATTAGGCTGTCGTAGAAGCATTCGCCCGCCAGCTTGAGGAAGTTGTCGCGGTGCAGCGGCGTTTCGTTGTACAGCTTTACCCTGATGCTGCCGAGGGAAGTTTCGATGAGGACAATTTTTTCCACAGATTTTGCTTTTTTAGTTTGACAAAATGTAATAACGTTTGCGGCAACAATTAGAAAAACTGCTAAAGCAACATTTTTTGTTTTCATACGTAATGCATTAAAAGTAATTTTGTCGGTCAATTTAATTTAATCTATAATATGGGCTATGGATTGGGCTGCGTAAAGCTGCTTGCGCGCATTCGCTTAGCGGATGCAAAGCTACACGAAAATCATGAAACTTCCAAGCGCACAAAAATAAAAACGGCTTTTCTACATGTTTTTTACGAGGAGAAGTATACAAAAATGAGCTACAAGCTGCCGGTTGTCAAGTATTACGCATTGCTTATTTTTTGCGGGCTTTGCGGGCACCTCTTTTGGGGCGGCGCAGCGTCGGCGCAGCGCGTAGCGCTGGTGCTCAGCGGAGGAGGGGCAAGGGGGCTGGTGCACCTTGGCGCTATAAAGGCGCTGGAGGAAAATCATGTCCCCATCGACGCCATCGCCGGAACTTCCATTGGCGCTATCGTAGGCGGCATGTACGCCGCAGGATACACGCCCGACGAAATTGCGGCGCACTTCCTTTCCGATGACTTTAGAGAAAAATGGTCGACCGGCAGCTACGAATCGGAAGGGAGCTACTTTTTCAAAAAGTTAGACCCCAACGCGAAGCTTATCGGGCTAAACTTTTACGTAGATAAACAGCTGCGCATAAAGTCTATTTTGCCCACCAACTACATCCTGCCCTACCAGATGGACTTTGCCTTCATGCAGCTGTTTTCGGGGGCAAACGCTGCGGCCAACAGAAGCTTCGACAGCCTGATGATTCCCTTTCGCGCGCTCTCCTACAACGCCTACGACAAGCACGCCTACGTGCCCGCCACCGGCGATTTGGGCACGATAATCCGCGCCTCCATGAGCTTTCCGGCGCTGTTCAAGCCCGTTATGGTCGATAGCGTGATGCTCTTCGACGGCGGCATTATCAACAACTTCCCGGTAGACGTAGCGATGAGCGAATTTTCGCCCGATTTCATCATCGGGGTCAAGTGCGCCAACAACTACGAGCGCCCCTCCGAAGAAGACGTTTTTTCGCACATTACGAGCCTTATCTCGCGCCCTACCGACTACGCCCTGCCGAAGCACAAAGGTGCGCTCATCGACATCGATTCGCTTGACGTTGGCATCATGGATTTTAGCCGCGCCATAGCGCTGATAAAAATCGGCTACGCCGCCGCCATAGCGCAAATGCCCGGCATAAAGAAGCACGTGCAGCGGGAGGTCTCGGAGGAGGAAATTCGCCTGAAGCGCGCGGCGTTTCGAAGCAAAGCGCCGGAGTTCCGCTTCAAGGGCGTTACCGTAGAGGGCGGCAGCGCCAGCATGAGGGCCTACGTGGGCGATGCCATGCGGGGCATCGGCCACCAGCCTTTTTCGCTTGCGGAAGCCAGGCGCCGCTACTTCGAGCTTGTTTCCGACGACGGCCTGTCAACGTTTTTCCCAACGGCCACCTACAGCCCAAGCGATAGCGCCTACAACCTTCACCTGCGCATCTCCGCTGCTCCCAACCTTATGATGAGCTTGGGCGGCTGCTTCTCCAACTACTCAAACCTCGGATTTGTTGGCATAGAGCACCGCTACTACTCATCTTCGGCTACTACCTCTTCCTTTTTGCTCCGCTCGACGCTCGACATCTACTTCGGTAACATATATAACTCGGTTAAAGTTTTGGAGCGATTCGACTACCGCAGCAGGTCTATTGGCCTTCCGATGTTCGGCGAGCTGATGTACACCCACAACCGGAACGATTACTACACCCACAACCCCGACAACATCTTCAGCGATACCAGGCCCGACTTCATACAGGACGCAGAGACCTTCGGGCAGCTCAACTTCGGCATTCCCTTTCTGTTCAACAGCAGCCTTAAAGTGGGCGGCACGCTTGGCTGGTACAGCACGAACTACTACACGCGGCAAGATTTTCAGTCGAAAGACATACCGGAACGCCTGATGTTTAACTTCGCGGAAGGGCACCTCTCCATCGATCACAACTCGCTCAACCGCAAAGTTTTTGAAACCTCCGGCGTGATGGCCAACTTCAAGCTAAGCTACGTGCGCGGCAATGAGTACCACACCTTCGGCACAACCGCCGTGGAGGTGGAAAGAGATTCGACCAAAGTGGAAAAAAGAACAAGCATGGGCAGCCGCAGCTTCTGGTCGCTGAAGTATACGCACAAGGCTTTCTTTAAGCCCATAAACAACCTGTCGCTTGGGTACTACGTAGAGGGGGCGCTGTCGCAAAAAACGCTCTTTAGCGACTACTACTCCACGCTGTTCCTGCTGCCCAGCTTCAACCCGATGTACAACATGCAGGGGTTTTTTCTCGAAAATTTCAGGGCCGCGAGCTACTTTGCCGTCGGGCTTATTCCGTCCTTCACGGTTACCTCCATATTTGACTTTGACGTGCGAGTAGAGGGGTATGCGTTCCAACCCCTTACCCGGCTTAGCAAGGAGAATATTCAGGAGAATGTGAAGTACGAACGGGGTGTGAAAAGCGTTAGCTTCATGGGGGCAGCCTCAACAATCATCAGTACGCCCGCAGGAGCGCTCACGTTTTCGGTCATGTACTACGACAAGCCTAACCAGCGGTTTTACTTTTTGGTGGCCTTTGGCTACAACCTGCGCAACAAGCGGGCGTTTTAAGTAAAATAACAAAAATATCCGCTTTTTTATTGTCAACTAAATTTTTATGGCTAAATTAGCAGCCTCCACAAGGAGTATAGAGTAAAGGAGTATAGAAGCTTAAGAGTATAGAAATAGAAGAGAGTGCAGAAGAGTATAGAAATTTTGAACCTGAAACCTTTAAATTGTCATGAAGCGCACATTGATTATCATTTGCCGCCTGCTGGTAGGGGCGCTATTTGTATTTTCGGGCTTTGTAAAAGCCATCGACCCGCTGGGGTCAACCTACAAGATTATTGATTACTTTGAGGCCTTTGGCGCGAGCTGTTTGGAGCCTGCTGCGCTGTACGCGGGTGCGCTGCAGAATGCCGTCGAGCTGGCCATCGGGCTGTGCCTCATCATGGGCATTCGCATGAGGGTAACCGCGTGGGCGCTGATGCTGTTCATGTCGTTCTACACCGTGCTCACGTTCTTTTTGGCCATCTTCAACCCAGTGTCGGACTGCGGCTGCTTTGGCGATGCCATCAAGCTGACCAACTGGCAAACGTTCTTCAAAAACCTCATCATCTTTGTGCCCACGCTCATCATTTTCAACGCCCGTAGCGCGTACCGCAGCTTTGCCGGAGCAGCGCTGGAGTGGCTGTACGTCGCGCTGTTTTTTGCCGGCTCGCTTGCCCTGTCTTTGCACTGCTACAAGCATCTTCCGCTGCTCGACTTCATGCCCTACCACGTGGGGCAGCACCTCCCAACGGCCATGTCTACCCCCGAAGGAGCGCCGCACGACGAGTACAGCACGACGCTCATCTACGCCAAAGACGGCAAGGAGCAGGAATTTTCTGATGCCGACTTTCCGTGGCAGGACAGCACGTGGGTGTTTGTTGACAGCAAGTCGAAGCTGGTGAAAAAGGGCTACACCCCGCCGGTGCACAACTTCGCCATTGTCCACTACGAGGCCGGCGACATTACGGAGGAGGTGCTGGCGGCAGAGTACGCCTTTCTGCTGGTAGCGCCAAAGCTGGAAAAGGTAAGCCTGCCGGACTGGGAACAGGTAAAGAATATTGCCTCTTTTGCCAAAGAAAAAGGCTACACATTTTGTGCCCTCACCTCGTCAACGCAAGGCTACGCAAGCGAATTTAGCAACCTGCACCTGCTCAACTTTGACTTTTGCAGCGCCGACGAAGCTACGCTCAAGTCGATGGTGCGCTCGCATCCGGGGCTTGTGCTGCTGCACCGCGGCACGGTGGTTGGCAAGTGGAGCCACCTTGATATTCCGCCGGCAGAAGCTTTTGGCGAAAACCCGCTGGCAAGCAACCTCAACATGCTCCGCCAAGCCAACGAAAACGCCACCGGCTACGCCTGCATCTTTGCCTGCCTTGCGGCGCTACTGCTGCTCACCCTGCCCGGCTGCAAAAGAAAATTGACAAAATGGCGGTAGCTCACAGAAGGTTAACGCCCCGACTTGCCGTATGGCCCAGGTATAATCGCGAAAACAAAATGTACGATTTTTGAAAACAAAATCTAAGTACATGATAAAAAATAAAAGACATCAAACCCAACTTTTACCCAAGGGTTAAGTAAGACGTTAGCAATAGCCTGTACCCCATACTTAAAGAAGCTTTTAGCCTTGTTTCCGTGCTTCTTTACTTTGATTTGCATTACGTTTTCGCGGAGGTAGATCCCCCACGAGGTATGCCCATACAAACGCCACCATGTGGCGGGCGAAAAAAGTTTTTCGATGCGGCTTACATCGGAAAGATGCCTAGCTTCGATGTTGAAGATGGAATTTTTCTTCTAAGTCGCTGATTATTAATATTTCTACAAACAAAAAACACGCTTAATACTACTATAATATGTTAATTGTCAGCGCGTTGCAAATTTTTGTCATGTGCTAATGAAAAATACTTAAATTTGCGCAATCTTAATACAGCAAAAAATGATGTACAGAACGATACTTGCGGTGAGCTTCGCCTTGCCGATGCCTCAAAAAAAGTAACGCTGGCCGGGTGGGTGCAGCGCGTGCGCAGGCTTGGCGGTAATTTTGTTGTAGTTGTAGCGGAGTATCAGGTCGGGGAGATGCCCACCAACCCGCTCCGCGCTCGCCCTGCCTATACCCGGCGGGGGGCATGCGCCCCCGCCGGATGGCTTTGCTATCATTTTTGCTCATAGTGCTCGCTAAATTTTTCTAACATGGCGTAATCTTTTTGCATGATATGCAAAATAGAATCCGTTACATTCAACTTAATGATAATTACGCTGTTCTTATCTGTTGAGTGCTCTCCAAGTTCCCATACAAGATGCCGCGCAAATATCATCTCTTCTTCCGTATTTCCTTGCTGTGGAATAATCTCATATTTGAGCTTATATTCGTATTTGCTTGTATCGGTAAGGTTGAATATTGTTTCTTGCTCTATTTTGATGTCATCTTGCTTGACGGTTGAAGTAAATGCCACTTCTAACATTGAGCGATCTACGCTATGTTCTCTGCAAAAGACCATATCATCAATGCTATCTAACGCTTTGATAAATCTGCTTTTGTTGCCTTCGTCTGTCTTCACCTCATAGTACAAACTCTTATCCGTTGCATTGATGACAGCCTTACGTAACGTTACCGACCATTTTTCTGTACGGGTACAGGCAACCGCTAAAAAAATGCATGGCATAATGATTAGTATCTGTTTCATAACCTACCTGATACTATACTTGTTATTTGTGCCCTCAAATTCGGATACTTCGCTATCAGGTTATCCCTGAAACCGGAAATGGAATACGTACACAATGATTTTTCCATATCTGTGAAAGTACATCCTAGTGCTCTTAGTTCACGAAACATTGTTACGTATGTACTTAAAAAAGAATTTCTTGTGCTGACAAATCCAGCATCTGACAAATTTGTTCTTCTCATAAATTCTTCCCTGTAGTATGCCCAGCCTTCTGCCAGCGCAATAACTTGCCAATCGTCGTCGCCTTTGCCTGCGTAGGGGTTGCCGTCGAACAACTCATTCACCACTTCCCTATACACAATGGTGCTCCAGTAGCCCGATGCCCACGACCTGCCTTTTTCGCTCTTCATGCGCTGTAGCTGGCTGGCGTGGGTCAACTCGTGCCACGCGATGGCGGTAATTTTGTTATAGTCGCCCAGCGTTTTGTTGTAGCGAAGTATCAGGTCGGGAGATGCCAACCAGCCTACTAAGGCAATGAATCCTCCTATGGGTGCTAAACAAATCTTGGCAACCATGGCAGCCGTAAAGAAGCCGTAGTCGAAATGGTGGTTTAGCAGCGGCGCCGAAGATGTCCAGCTGCTGGATTCCTTGCTGGCAATGTCCAGCGGGCTTGGCGGCAGGCTGACGCCGTCCGAGCGTGCGTAGCTGATGTAGTCGTAAACCGCGTTGTGCAGCACGGCTCTCCCCCAGTAGTCGCTGTTGGTGTAGAAGGTCATGGAGTGCCCGTTGGGGCTGTTATATCCCAGCCCGTAGGAGCTTGTCCAGAAGCACAGCGCCCCAAACAGCGTTGCGCTGAACGTCCACGAGTTGCTGCCGTTGGCGCCGTCAAAGATAATCTCGTAGTTGGCATTATTAAGTATCAGGATGTCATCGTAGTAGTCTCCTGACGTTCGGTAGTAGCCGTTGGCATCGGTACGCATGGTGATGTTGTGAAACCAGCGGGATGTGCGCACCTTTATGCCTTTTAGCCCAACTGAGCCGGACGGGGTGTTCACCCGTATGTAGCCTTCGGGGTAGTAGCGGGTGTCGCAGGAAGTCCAGCACACCCGCCCCCAGAAGATGCAGCTTCTTTTGCAAGTCCGCACGGTGCTCTTGGCGAGCGG
>JAIRMD010000051.1 GCA_031258915.1 Prevotellaceae bacterium | reverse complement strand
TAATGAATAATGAACAATGAATAATGAACAATGAATAACTCAAGTTTCCCACCGTCGGAGCATGTGTAACGTCCTGAAAGGACTTGAGAGTTAAGAACTAAAAGTTAAAAACTAAAAATGGGCTTGCGCCAGCCAACTCTTAACTCTCACGACCTGCGGGGGGAGATAGCCCCCACCGCCTTCTGCCTGAAAGGCAGGACTTCCGAGACGACGGTAAGCAACGGATATGCGCTCCGCAGGTCGCTGACCTGCGGTGATGAAAATCCTGCCTTTCAGGCAGTTCGACGCAGGGTGTATGCGCTCCGCAGGTCGTTGACCTGCGGTGATGAAAATTCTGCCTTTCAGGCAGTTCGGCGCGGGGCGTATGCGCTCCGCAGGTTGCCCGCCTGCGGATACGAAAGTCCTGACTTTTGGGTAGAAATCCTTGATGTCTGCTCGGAAATGACGGAAAACGGCGCTACGCGCTTATCTAAAACTCAGGTTATCTGTTTAGAAATCTCTAAATACGCAATCTCTAATTTACTCATTATTGTTATTTTCCCATTTTGTTTATTTTATAATCATTTGTTTTTATGATATTTACAAAACATGGGAAACTTCAATAAATAAATAAGCGGCATTTTTGTGGGAAAAAAATACCTTAAGACCTGGCAGCATTGACCATCCCCCCTTTACATAGCGGTATAGAGAGCCAAGTGCTATTGTTTTTTGCAGATTTAAGCCGGAAGAACAAGTAGCTTAAATACAAAAACAGCTAAGAAAGCATGGAGCAAACAAACCACATCGTCGTTTGAGCTGTTTTTACCTACAAAATGTGGGTAGTACAACAGACTGCCGCAATCGACCGCTCTGCCATCTCTCCCAAAAGAAGCGGGGCAAAAGTAGCATATTTTTTATTAACAGCCAAATATTGGTGAGCAAAAATACCTATCTTTACGGCTTAAAAATTGTTTGAATTTTTGAAAACCCATCAACATGAACAAAGCAATATGAGTACAACAAAAGTTACAGTTATCGGCGCAGGCAACGTAGGCGCCACATGTGCACAAATTTGCGCCGAGCGCGAGCTGGCAAACGAGGTCATCCTGCTCGACATTAAGGAGGGCGTATCCGAGGGCAAGGCGCTCGACCTATGGCAAACCGCCCCCATTAACTACTACGATTCGCGCGTAACAGGCGTTACCAACGATTACAGCCGCACCGCCGGCTCCGACGTTGTCGTTATCACCTCGGGGCTTCCCCGCAAGCCGGGCATGAGCCGCGACGACCTCATATCGGTCAACGCCGGCATCGTAAAGCAGGTAACCGAAAACGTAGTGAAGCATTCCCCCAACGCTATTATTGTTGTAGTCAGCAACCCGCTGGACGTGATGACCTACTGCGCCTACCTCACGGCAAAGACCCCATCGAGCAAGGTGCTGGGCATGGCGGGCGTGCTCGATACGGCTCGCTACCGCGCGTTCCTGGCAGAGGCGCTTGGGTGCAGCCCAAAGGATATTCAAGCCCTGCTGCTGGGCGGGCATGGCGATACGATGGTGCCGCTTCCGCGCTACACCACTGTGGCCGGTATCCCCGTAACGCAGCTCATCGACACGGACAAGCTGAACGCCATCATTGAGCGCACCAAAAACGGCGGCGGAGAGCTGGTGAAGCTCATGGGCACATCGGCTTGGTACGCCCCGGGCTCGGCTGCCGCCCAAATGGTAGAGGCCATCTTGCGCGACCAAAAGCGCATATTCCCCTGCTGCGTAAAGCTCAACGGCGAATACGGCGTAAAGGACATATTCCTTGGCGTGCCGGTGAAGCTGGGGCGCAACGGCGTGGAGCAAATCATCGAAATTGAGCTCAACGAAACCGAGCGCAAGGATTTCGACGCCTCCGCCAAAGCCGTGAAAGAAGTGATGAACGTGTTTGACGGGATGAAATTGGTTTAATTCGCGCCCGCTTCTTCATTTTTTTTTTGAGCCTGATATGGAGTAGGATAGTGCTCCGGCAAGCGGTAAAAAAAAGGATTTTTAAAGTAGAATTTTGGATATTCAAAATAAAAACAATACCTTTGCACCCATATCGCGGAGTAGAGCAGTTGGTAGCTCGTCGGGCTCATAACCCGGAGGTCGCAGGTTCGAGTCCTGTCTCCGCAACAGAAAAGCCTTGTCAGTTATTAGTACTGCAAGGCTTTTTTACTTTACAAGAGAAATCTATGACAGCGCTTTTGCAAAAAATCCGCGCCGCCTCGCGTACCCTCAGCCTGCTCACCGACGCAGACGTTAGCGCCGTGCTGCTCTCCTTGGCGGATGAGGCGGTGCGGCAATCCGGCTTCATTTTGGCCGAAAATGCCCAAGACCTTGCCCGCATGGATAGCAGCAATCCGCTATACGACCGGCTGCTGCTGTCGCCCGACCGCATTGCCGGCATTGCCGCCGACATTCGCAGCGTAGCCGCGCTGCCGTCGCCGCTGGGCAAAATCCTGCTGCAAGCCACGCGACCAAACGGAATGAAAATTATCAAGCAGCGCGTCCCCTTCGGCGTGGTTGGCGTTATCTACGAGGCGCGACCCAATGTTACCTTCGATGTATTTTCGCTTTGCCTCAAGAGCGGCAACGCCTGCGTGCTCAAGGGCGGCAGCGACGCGCAGCGCTCCAACGAGGCAATTATCTCCGTAATTCATGCAGCGCTCAGAAAGCACGGCGTGAGCGAGCTGGCGGCGCAGCTGCTGCCCGCCTCGCGCGAAGCCGCAGGCGAGCTGCTCAACGCCACAGGCTTGGTGGACGTGGTGATACCGCGCGGCAGCGCAAGCCTTATCCGCTTTGTGCGGAGCAACGCCCGCATTCCCGTCATCGAAACGGGCACGGGTGTATGCCACGTTTACGTCGACGAATCGGCGGACACGGGCATGGCGCAGCGCATCGTGGCCAACGCCAAAACACGGCGCGTGAGCGTGTGCAACGCCGCCGAATGCCTGCTCATAAGCAAAGAAAGGCTGCGCGATTTGCCCGCCATCTGCGAGCCGCTGGCGGCTGCCGGCGTTACCCTCTTTGCCGACGAGCTGTCGCTTGGCGCGCTGCAAGGCGCCTACCCCGACGTATGGCTGCGCCGCGCAGCGCCGGAGCACTACGGCTGCGAATTTTTGGACTACAAGATGGCCGTAAAAACCGTGAGCAGCGTTGGCGAAGCCGTTGATTTCATCAACCTGCACGGCACGCAGCACAGCGAATGCATTGTGTCGGCAAGCGAAAAAAACATCGCCTTTTTCCAGCAAATGGTGGACGCTGCCTGCGTCTATGCTAACGCTTCTACCGCGTTTACCGACGGGGCGCAATTTGGGCTTGGCGCAGAAATCGGCATCAGCACACAAAAGCTCCACGCACGCGGCCCTATGGGGCTCGACGAGTTGTGCTCCTACAAGTGGATTGTGGAGGGAAGCGGGCAGGTGAGGGAGTAGCCTTGTGCCGACAGCGCCCAACCGTTTTTCCGTACCTTAGATTTGTAGGGGATTAATAGGAAATGACGATGCTGTTAAAGTCCTAATAAATAGTTGATAGTGTCATAAATTGGTGGTGCAGAAAACCTCATTTACACCTGATTTTAATGACAGAACAACCTCAGTAGCAGATGGATATAGAATAAACAACAACCTTTCATATAGCTAAAATGTAATTGCCATATAATTAATGCATTACAAACGTTGTTTTTGTTTACAAAAAAGGCAGGATTCTCATGCTGCGGTGGGCATACGCTCCGCGCCGAACTGCCTGAAAGGCAGAACTTTCATCACCGCAGGTCAACGACCTGCGGAGCGCATACGCCCCGC
>JAIRMD010000007.1 GCA_031258915.1 Prevotellaceae bacterium | reverse complement strand
AGGTGGTCGGGGAAATTTTGCAGCAGCTCGTCGCGCGTAACGCCGCACAGGGCGGCATACTCGTCGTTCAGGGAAATGTCGGTCAGGTTGTTGAGCTTCGAAAATACGCCGAGCTTTGCGAACTTTGAAATGCCGGTCAGCAGCACGAAGCGGAGGTATTCGTCGTTGCCTTTTATGCGAACGTACAGGTTAGCCAGCATATCGCGCACCTTTTCCGCTTCCACCGGATCGTCAACGTAGTCGATGTACGGCTTATCGTACTCATCAATCAAAACGACCACTTTTTTGCTGTGCTTTTTGTAAAGGTTGATGATTAAATCGTCGAACAAATCGCCGGCCGACAGGCTTTCCGACACAGCGACATCCAGCAGCGAGGCCGTGTCCCTTACGTGCTTCGTGAGCGATGCGTTTAGCATGTCAAGCCCCTGCTTTGTGGTTACCTTGTTCAGGCTCAGCCGAACGACCGGGTACTTCACAAAGTCGGGGCGGCTCATCCACGCCTCGGCGTACAAGCCTTTGAAGAGCTCTTTTTTGCCCAAAAACATGGCCTCAAGCGTGGTGAGCGTCAGCGATTTCCCAAACCTGCGCGGGCGGGCAAAGAAGTAAATTCGCCCATTTTCGATGATGTTTACAAGATATTTTGTTTTATCTACATAAACGCAATCCATTTCACGCACTATTTCAAATGTCTGCGTTCCTGTCGGCAATCTTTTAAGTCGCTTTTCCACATCCATTTTTTTTTTTTACGAAGATACTGATTTTTTTGCGAAGTACAATCTTTTTTGCCTGAGTTCGGGATAAGCGATAGCCGTTTATAGCTTGCATATCAGTAGAATATGGGAGAAAATGCTCCTTTTTTTATGCTAAAATGACAATCTCCTTTGGTAACTTGTATAAATGTTATACCTTTGCAGTTCTATGAGCATAACATGAGTAAGCACATTTAATTTGCAAATTACCCTTTTTCAACCCTTAGCTTTATGGCAAATATTTTTTCGTCCTCCATCGGCAAGAAGCTCATAATGAGCCTTAGCGGATTCTTTCTCATGGTGTTCCTCCTCCTGCACCTGAGCATTAACTTTGCGGCGGTAGTATCGGAGGAAGCGTACAACGCAGCCTGCCACTTTATGGATACCAACATCTTTATTCAGATAATGGTACCGGTGCTTGCGCTGGGCTTTGTGGTCCACATCATTTTTGCGCTCTACCTCACGTGGAGCAACCGCAAGGCTCGCCCCGTAAAGTACGCCGTGGGCAGCAGCACCAAAGCGTCGAGCTGGGCTTCGCGCAACATGTTTGTGCTGGGGCTTATCGTGCTCGGCTTTTTGGCAGTTCACCTGAGCCACTTTTGGGCTAAGATGCAGCTGCAACACTTCATCGGGGGCGTAGCTACGGAAAATCCGTACTTGGAGGTTACGACAACGCTCTCCAACCCTTTGTGGGCAGCCGTGTACGTGGTGTGGGTGTGGGCGCTGTGGTTTCACCTCTGCCACGGCTTTTGGAGTGCGCTGCAAACCATAGGCATCAGCAACCAGCGCTGGATTCCGCGCCTGCAAATCGCCGCGTACGTATTTGCAACGGTTATATCCCTTGGGTTTTCGTTCATTGCGCTCTTCTTTTGCGCCAAAAATCTAATTGCCTGAACGGTGATATTTGGCGATTAAAATCTGAAATCTGAAATCTGAAATTTTTGAATTTATATGTCTGAGAAGTTAATTTCCAAAGCCCCCGAAGGTCCGCTTGCAGAGAAGTGGACGCGGCACAAAGCGAACATTCGCGTGGTTAGCCCTGCCAACAAGCGCAAGCTTGACATCGTTGTCATAGGCAGCGGCCTTGGCGGTGCCTCTGCCGCCGCCGCGCTGGGAGAGCTGGGCTACAGCGTCAAGGTTTTTTGCATCAGCGACTCGCCGCGCCGCGCGCACTCCATCGCCGCGCAGGGAGGCATCAACGCTGCCAAAAACTACCAAAACGACAACGATTCTACCTACCGCCTCTTCTACGATACCATCAAGGGCGGCGACTACCGCGCCCGCGAAGCCAACGTGTACCGGCTGGCGGAGGTGAGCAACCTCATCATCGACCAGTGCGTGGCGCAGGGCGTGCCCTTTGCCCGCGACTACGGCGGGCTGCTCGACAACCGCTCGTTTGGCGGCGCACAGGTGAGCCGCACGTTCTACGCCCGCGGGCAAACCGGGCAGCAGCTGCTGCTGGGCGCCTACGCCGCGCTAAACCGACAAGTTGCCAAGGGAACCGTCCAATCGTTCCCCCGCCACGAAATGCTCGACATCGTGCTGATCAACGGCGAGGCAAAGGGTATCATTGCCCGCAACCTGATAACGGGCGAAATTGAGCGGCACGGGGCGCACGCCGTCGTGATTGCCTCGGGCGGCTACGGAAACGTATTTTTCCTCTCCACCAACGCCATGAACAGCAACGGCTCGGCGGCATGGCAGGCCTACAAGCGGGGCGCGTTTTTCGGCAACCCCTGCTTTGCGCAAATTCACCCCACCTGCATTCCGGTGCACGGCGAGCAGCAGTCCAAGCTTACGCTCATGAGCGAGTCGCTGCGCAACGACGGCCGCATTTGGGTGCCCAAAAAGAAGGAGGATGTAGAGAAGCTGCGCCGCAAGGAAATTCAGGCTTCGCAGATAGCGGAGGAAGACCGCGACTACTACCTTGAGCGCCGCTACCCGGCGTTTGGCAACCTCGTGCCGCGCGACGTGGCTTCACGCGCCGCCAAGGAGCGCTGCGACGCGGGCTTTGGCGTAAACGAAACGGGGCTGGCCGTTTTCCTCGACTTCTCCACCGCCATCCGGCGGCTGGGGCAAAAGGTGATAGAGGAGCGCTACGGCAACCTCTTCCAGATGTACGAAAAAATTACCGACGTAAACCCCTACAGCGAGCCGATGATGATTTACCCGGCCATCCACTACACCATGGGCGGCCTGTGGGTGGACTACAACCTGATGACCACCGTGCCCGGCCTGTACGCCGTTGGCGAGGCCAACTTTAGCGACCACGGCGGAAACCGCCTCGGCGCCTCGGCGCTCATGCAGGGGCTGGCAGACGGCTACTTCGTGCTGCCCTACACCATTGGCGACTACCTCGCCGGAAAAATTCAGGAGAAAAAGGTGGACACCAACGACCCGGCCTTCGATGCGGCAGAGCAAAAGGTGAAGGACAAAATCGCCGCCCTGCTCAACATTAAGGGCGCACAGCCGGTGGACTACTTCCACAAGAAGCTGGGCAAAATCATGTGGGACGAGGTGGGCATGGCGCGCAACGAAGCAGGGCTGCAAAAAGCGATTAAGGAAATCAAGGCTACTCGCGATGAGTTTTGGCACAACGTGTTTGTCCCCAACACCGGCGAGGAGTTCAACCAGGAGCTGGAGAAGGCGCTGCGCGTGGCCGACTTTTTGGAGATTGGCGAGCTCATGGCGCGCGATGCCCTCAACCGCAAGGAATCGTGCGGCGGGCACCTGCGCGAGGAAATGCAAACCGAAGAGGGCGAAGCCAAGCGCGACGATGCCAGCTACATGTACGTCTCGGCGTGGGAGTATGCGGGACGCGATAAGGAGCCTGTGCTGCACAAGGAGCCGCTCAACTACGAATTTATAAAAGTCGCAACGAGAAACTACAAGGATTAGGTGGTCAGAAAAAAAAATTACATGTTCGAAAATATTATTTTTGATTTTGGGAACGTACTCATTGATTGGAATCCCCGTAGAATATTTCAAAAGATTGTCCCGGCGGAGGAGCTGGAAAGCTTCATGCGCAGCGTATGGAAGGAGGAGTGGAATAACAACTTAGACAGCGGCATATCGTTTGCCGACAACGAGCGAAACCTGAAGAAAAAATACCCACAGCACAGCAAGTACATTGCGGCTTTTCATGCCCACTGGCGCAACGGGCTGGGCGAAGAAAACAAGGAGAGCATCGCCCTGCTTGCTCACCTGCAAAGCGCCGGATATGCCACCTACGGGCTGAGCAACTGGTCGGCAGAAACTTTTCCCACAGCCCGCGAGGCGCATCCCTTCTTCAACTCGTTCGATGGCATTGTGCTCTCGGGCGAGGAGAAGGTTTGCAAGCCCAACCCCAAAATTTACGCCATCCTTTTGAAGCGCTACAACCTGCTGCCCGAGCAGTGCGTATTCATTGACGATCGGCAGGAAAACCTTGACACGGCAAAAGAGCTGGGCATCACAACCATTCTGTTTACTTCGGCGGAGCAGGTGCGCGAAGCGTTGAAGACCCAAGGCCTGCTATAGATGATTTACTAAAAAATTACAGGCGAATTTAAACTTCATACGGCTTGATTTTGTTACGCTTGTGCTGCCGGCGTTTAAGGAACTTTTGATTTCAAAAAATGTATAGGCGTGGCGCTCATCTAACCCTTCGAGACGCACGGCGGTGCGCCTCACCGCGCATTGCGCCATTATTCATTACGCAGCTTTCGCAAGCGTATTTCGCTCTTACGGCCCCACGGAGTGTAAGAGCGAAATACGCTCGCGAGAGTTGCGCTACTTATAGCCTGCACGCCTTAAAACCTGTACACTAAGCCTACGCCATGTCCGGTAAAGCCAAAGCGCAGCTCGGGCGTGCAGCTTCCGGAGGAGGAGTACAGCTGGCTGTTGTAGGATTCTACCGCTTTTCTCACCGGATTTTTTCCTAAAATTCTGAAGGTAACCCCTGCTCCAATAGACGCACAGCCTATTACAAATATCATTGGGCCGGCTCCTTCTTCTTCTTCCTCAGTCGTCGCGGCGATGCCGAGTATGGCAACGCCAACTCCCGACCAGAGCAGCACATTCCCGACCATTCTCCTTGACACTCCCTTGTTGTACAGCCTCAGCGCGTCGGTGTTCGCCATCAGGTTTTGCACCTCGCTTCTGCTCAGCAGGCGCCCTTTGGAGAAAACTTTCATGCCGTCGGCAAGGAGCTCGCCGCTTGGAGTTGAGCGCGGGGTGGCGGAAGATGTGCGCGCAGGCTGCGCAGCTTTGGCGGAAGAGGCTCCCAGCATTTCGCTCACCACCTGCCGCACTACAATGTCTATATCATTCTCGCCCCGGGTGGTTTTGCCCGTTTTTTGCATCTCTATCCGCGCCGTTTGCACGTCTATCAGCTTAAAGGAGATGTACAGGTTGCTGCCCGTAGGCGTAGCGCTGGTAACGAACACGGCGTTTGCGCCCATTTTCTTGCC